>CAZLCT010000022.1:0-28782 GCA_964558015.1 uncultured bacterium
GCTCAGTATAAGTATAAGCAACAGATTTACACTGTGAACGATAAGCTGCATCAACCACAGCATTTGGGGGAAGGTTATAATTGATTGTATCTTCGGGCAATGCTTGAGAAATCTGCCAATTCTGACAATACTTACAATTAAGGCAACAACCAGCCGTCGCAATAGAAAAAGACCGACTCCCCGGAATAAAATGATATGCGGGTTTCTTCTCAATAGGATCAACATGAACAGCACAAGGACGCCCATAAGTAAGAGTATATAATTCACCATCTAAATGAATCCGATTGCCACATTCTCCCCTCTCTCCTTCAGGCAGTACACAGTAATTCGGACATAATTCACACATAAGAAGTTTCATGGCAACCTCTTTTAATGAATATTATTTATAAAAATATATTATCTAGAATAAAACTCGTATATTAAGACTTATTGAGATATTATATCATTCAAAACATTAGTTATCTTTATTAAAAAAGAATACCGCTCCTAAAATGGATGCTAATTAAATTAGCCCTCCGGGCGCCGGTCTTTATTAACGAGGACTTCATTAAATATCCATTTTATTAGCGGTATAATAAACGCTAAGTATAAGCATTATTAGCGCTTAAAATAAAGCATAAATAAACGGGGCCACGGCAGAACTTTCAGTAAAAATAATCAAAAGTCCAAGCAAAAGCAACATAACAACAATAGGTGTAAGCCACCATTTTTTTCTCTCACCCAAAAACACAAAAAATTCTTTAACAATTGAAAACTTTCCCATATGCCTCACTTTCCCTTGCCTTAAGCATCCGAATCAATGCACATCAATTTTTACATTTGTATTGTTATCTCATTAAAACAGCTATTATTTTACTCGACAGTTACAGACTTTGCAAGATTTCTCGGTTGATCTACATCACACCCATTTAAAACACCTACCCAATAAGCAAGAAACTGCAGAGGAATAATAGCTAAAATCGGGGACATAAGCTCATAACTTTTAGGTATATAGAAAACATGATCCGCATACCGTTTTACCTCTTTATTACCATATGTGGCAACGGCAACTACAATACCCTTACGCGCCTTTACTTCCTGAATATTACTAAGCATTTTTTCATATGTTTTTGAATCAGGAATAATACACACGACAGGAAGATTTTTATCAACTAGTGCAATCGGACCGTGTTTCATCTCGCCAGCAGCATATCCATGAGCATGAATATATGAAATTTCTTTTAACTTAAGTGCCCCTTCAAGTGCTGTTGCATAATTAAATCCTCTGCCAAGGTAAATAAAGTTTTTGCTTTTATATAACTTCTTTGCACAATCATAAAATATCTTATTGTCTTTAATAATAGTACCCACATGCCTTGATAATTTATTCAATGACCGAATAAGTTTCCTTTCATTCTTTCTACTTATCTTCTTCCTTATATGACCAAGATAAATAGCAAGAAGACATAGCGTTGTAAGCTGAGAAAGATAAGCTTTGGTGGAAGCTACTCCGATTTCAGGACCTGCATGTGTATAAATAACCACATCCGCTTCCCTTGCAATAGTACTACCGACTACATTACAGACAGTAAGAGTCATTGCACCTTTCTTTTTCGCCTCATGCAAAGCTGCTAAAGTATCTGCAGTCTCACCAGATTGGGTTATAAGGACAACAAGATCATCCCTTGAGAGAATCGGGTCAGAATAACGAAATTCACTCGAAACATTTACCTCAACAGGAATCTTAGCATATTCTTCTATCATATATTTTGCCACAAGTCCTGCATGGTATGCTGTGCCGCAACTTACAACAAAAACTTTATTAATCGCTTTCATTCGCCTATCAAGTGCACGATTAATAGTATCAAAAACTACTTTTCCTTTACTATTGTCAACGCGTTCATGAACAGTATCAGCAATGACCTGAGGTTGTTCATAAATCTCCTTTAACATAAAGTGTGGATATCCACCCTTTTGCGCCTGTTCTATATCCCATTGTACTCTTGAAACAGGTACTTTTACAGGACGCTGCCCTCTAACAGAATAAACCTGTACTTTCTCCCTACTAACAACAGCAATATGATTATCCTCAACATAAATAACTCTTTTTGTATAAGGTAAAAGAGCAGAAACATCACTGGCAACATAGTTTGAACCTTTTCCCAATCCAATAACAAGAGGATTTGAACGCTTGAAAGCAACCATCTTATCCGGTTCCTCAGTTGAAACTACCAGGATAACAAAAGAACCTTTAAGCCGCTCTACTGATTTTTTTACGGCTTCTTTTAAATCCCCACGATAATATTTTGAAATTAAATGAATTACGCATTCAGTATCAGTCTGGGATAAAAACTTATATCCTTCTTTTACTAATTCAGAACGTATTTCCTGAAAATTTTCAAAAATTCCGTTATGAACCACGGCAAAGCGTTTATCCTCATCAAGATGTGGATGTGCATTTATACTCGATGGTTCACCATGTGTAGCCCAACGAGTATGACCAATACCCACAGTACCTTGACAATCATTTCTTTTAATCTTTTTAACTAGATTATTTATCTTACCCTTCTCTTTAACAAGACATATACCATGATTCTTATTATCAATAACTGCTATACCACTGGAATCATATCCCCTATATTCCAATCGATATAGCCCGTCAATTAATATTGGGGCTGCCTTTTGTGATCCAACATATCCAATAATTCCGCACATATACACTCCTTTTTATATGTATGAAATTATAACCAGAAAATTAAATCTGTCCAGTATATAATTATAAAATATAGCAAAACTTCAACTTTTTAAACCATTTCCAATCATTTGTCAGAAAAAAGCCAGAAAACAATAACTGATAACCATGGTCTTAACTTAGATTCGATCTATAACAGGATTTTAAGTTGCTCACTCTAATATATTTTTCCTTTTTATATCATTTAAACATTCCCCAATTATAGCATTTGCAATATTATGAGCTAGTAATCTATTTCCTTTATCAGTACAATGTCCAAAATCTCCGGCAAAATTATCTCGGAAGTATTCTTCATAAGAAGCATTTTCTATAGCCTTTTTAAAAATATCCTCATTATCTACAAAAACAACACCATCATTAGGCATTAAGAGTCCTTTCAATAATTTTACTTCACGCAATGGATATTGAACACATATTAATTTAATCCCCTTCTGTAAGACAATTTGTTTTAATTTATTATAGTTATATAAAGTGCCCTCATTATATCCTTGAGAACGTATTGTTCTTGTCTTTTGTAAATACTCCATTGCCTTCTTAATATTTCCCTGTGCTCTAAAGCACAAATACAAACCAGCATATGCTCTATCATTATCTTCATTAATTTCTTTTGCCTTAGTATAGCATAAAATTGCTTTATCATATTTTTTCCAATGAAAATATACTGCGCCTAATTCTGTTAAAACCACATCATTTTTGGGGTCATATTCAAGTGCTTTGATAAGCATCTCTTCAGATTCTTTATAATGACCTTCAAGTAAATATTGCCATCCAAGAATAGCATAATCACTTTGTGAAAATTCTAATTTCATAAATATGTGGCTAAATTTATATAATATATGTTCCTTTAAAAGAACTATTAATTTATAAACTCGTAAATTTTTAAAAATTAAAATAATTTTCATTTTTAAATTTTCTTTAAACTTAGGAGTTTCTTTCGTGTCATTAATTCCTAACATAGAAATAATCATATGGGGCTTATAATTATCAATATTCCGCTCTAATTGCGCTAATATCATTGCTGTATCAGTACCACCTATCCCTTCATTAAATACAGTAAAATGAACATCACTATTTTGTTCATTCAATATATCTGCAAGATATGAGGGATAAGGTCCGGCTGTAGTCGATTCACCTAAACAGAGAATGCGGTAGCCGCTTTCTTCCAATAATATTCTATTTCGGTACTCTTGAGGCATCATAAAAATTAAACCAAGCAAACGCAGCATTCCCTCAAGAAAAATAAGAAATAATATAATTCCCAAAATAATCAAACCAATTTTTTGACTATTTTAAATTAACCGTGAGCTAGGGTTTGTTAGCTTGAACATAAAACATTATTTTCCTTATAGAAAGGACATTAAAATCAACGGCTCTTTCGTTCCTTGTTGACTAAAGAAGCCTTAATAAAATCGCGGAAGAGAGGATGAGATTTATCGGGTTTAGATTTAAATTCCGGATGGAACTGTACTGCTACAAACCAAGGATGATTTTTAACTTCAACAATTTCTACTAATTTTCCATTAGGCGAAGTACCTGCTAAAATCATACCTTTTCGTTCAAAAAGATTTTTGTATTTGAGATTAAATTCATAGCGATGGCGATGACGCTCAGAAATTAATGTCCTCCGATATGATTTATAACTTTTTGTCTGTTTTTTGAGTTTGCACGGATATGCACCCAACCGCATAGTAGCACCTTTAGTACTAATGTGCTTCTGTTCCTCTAGGAGACTAATAACAGGATGCGGTGTTTTTTTATTAAACTCGGTGGAGTGTGCATTTTTCAAGCCACACACATTACGTGCAAATTCAATAACCGCTGTTTGCATCCCAAGACAAAGTCCATAGAAAGGAATATTATTCTCTCGCGCATATTGAATCGCCCTAATTTTTCCTTCAATCCCTCGTTTACCAAATCCTCCAGGTACCAAGATACCGTCAACGTCACCTATTTTTTTAATAATACTTGAACGTCTATTACTAATCAGCTCTTCTGAATCAACCTTGACTATATTAACACGAGTGTTATTTTCAATTCCTGCATGAATTAAAGCTTCATAAATTGATTTATACGCATCTTGTAATGTAATGTACTTTCCTATTACCGCAATCCTAACCTCATGCTTTGGATTTTTTATTTTATCTATTGCTCTTTTCCAAGAATCCAAAGGTTTTGGATTCGATTTTAAATTCAACTTCCTCACAATAAGCTCATCTAACCATTCGTCCTGAAACATTATGGGAACTTCATAAATAGTCTGTGCATCGATCGCCTGAATAACAGATGTTTCCTGAACATTACAAAAAAGTGCAATTTTTTTCTTTGCTTCTTTGGTAAGGGGCCTTTCAGTGCGACAAATAATAATCTCCGGCTGAATGCCGATCTCCCGTAATTTTCCAACACTATGCTGGGTTGGTTTTGTTTTTATCTCATCTGCAGACCTAATATAAGGAACAAGGGTAACATGTACATTTATAGCATTCAGGTATCCTACCTCCAAGGTGAGCTGTCTGATAGCTTCAAGAAAAGGAAGACTTTCGATATCACCGACTGTGCCGCCAACTTCAACAATAACTACATCATATTTCCTCCCTTTTGAAAGCGCGGTAATTCTACTTTTTATTTCATCAGTAATATGGGGAATTACCTGAATAGTTCCTCCTAAATAATCACCTCGCCTTTCCTTAGTAATAACTGAGTGATACACAGCTCCTGTAGTTATATTATTATCTTGAGATAAAATTACACGGGTAAATCGTTCATAATGTCCTAAATCTAAATCGGTTTCAGCACCGTCATCAGTTACATAAACCTCACCATGCTGATATGGGTTCATGGTACCAGGATCAACATTAATATAAGGATCACATTTTATTATGGTGACTTTAAGACCGCGAGATTCAAGCAATTTACCAATCGAAGCGGACGTTATACCTTTTCCTAAACTTGAAACCACTCCTCCAGTAACAAAAATATATTTTGACATATATTATCCTCCGCTTATTAAATAAAAAGATGAATTTAAAAAATAAAATTTACTACTTAATACCTAATGTTAACCATGCTCTTTTTTTCTACTCCCCGCCTGCCGGCGGGCAGGTTTACTTTTTACTTTACATTATATTCCTGAATAGATTTAACTTCAAATTTACCTTTTAGCAAAGCTTCAATACCATTAACAGCGGCTCGTGCACCGGGAAACGTTGTAATACAAGGTATTCCGTGACTTACAGCAAGGTTACGTATCTGCTTCATATCTGACTTTGGTTTTCTTCCTGATGGAGTATTTATTATAAGTGAAATTTGACCGTTTTTAATTAAATCAGCAATATCAGGACGTCCTTCACCAACTTTACAAACTAATTCAACGTCAATATTTTTGCTTTTAAATGATTCCCACGTACCGTGCGTCGAAACTATTGTATATCCTAAATCCTTTAACTTTTTCCCTAAATCAACAAAATTTTTCTTATCATTATCCTTGACACTAATAAAAACTTTTCCCGAACGTGGGAGAGAAACACCTGCACCTGCCTGTGACTTCGCAAAAGCCATACCAAAAGTTTTATCTATTCCCATAACTTCTCCGGTTGACTTCATTTCCGGGCCGAGAACAATATCAACGCCGGCAAATCTTGAAAAAGGAAGTACAGACTCTTTAACTGCAATATGATTGATTTTCTTTTCTTCAGTAAATCCCAATTCCTCTAATTTTTTACCGACCATAACTAATGATGCAAGTTTTGCAAGCGGAACGCCTGTTGTCTTACTGACATATGGAATTGTCCTTGAAGCCCGGGGATTAACTTCTAATACATATAGGGTATTATTTTTTATTGCATATTGAATATTCATGAGACCTCTTACTTTTAATTCTTTAGATAATGCATGTGTGGCTTTCCGTATTTTGTTCATCATAGATTCACTTAATGTATAAGGAGGAAGCACACAAGCACTATCGCCTGAATGAATGCCGGCCTCTTCAATATGTTCCATAATACCCCCAATCACAGTCATCGTCCCGTCAGAGATGCAATCAACATCAACTTCTATTGCATCTTCTAAAAATTTATCTATGAGAATAGGTTGATCTTCTGAAACCTCAACTGCCTCCTGTATAAAAGAACTTAAGTTTTCCTCATCATACACAATGCGCATAGCTCTACCCCCAAGCACATAGGACGGTCGAACAAGTATGGGATAACCGATACGTTTTGCAACATTTAATGCTTCTTCTTTCGAATATACTGACGCATTTTCAGTCTGCCGTAAATTAAGCTTTTTTAAAAGCACACTAAACAGATCCCTATTTTCAGCCCGATCTATTGATTCCACACTTGTTCCGATAATAGGCGCTCCTGCCTCTTTTAACCGGCGGGCAAGATTCAGGGGTGTCTGGCCTCCAAATTGAACTATAAGCCCGTCCGGTTTTTCCTTATCGATAATATTCATCACATCCTCAAACGTCAGTGGTTCAAAATATAATTTATCAGACGTATCATAATCAGTTGATACTGTCTCAGGATTGGAATTTACCATAATAGTCTCATATCCAGCTTCTTTTAATGCAAAAGAAGCATGACAACAGCAGTAATCAAATTCTATCCCCTGTCCTATACGATTCGGACCTCCCCCAAGAATCATAATTTTTTTCTTTTCATTTTTCCTGGTTTCATCTTCAATTTCATACGTGGAATAATAATACGGGGTGTATGCCTCAAACTCAGCAGCACAAGTATCCACTAGTTTAAATGTTGCTTCGACACCTATCTTTTTACGGTGCTCTCTTACCTTTAATTCATCCAAACCTACTAATTGTGCAATCTGCTTGTCACTGAACCCGTATTGCTTTGCTCTTAACAAGATGTCAGATGTTAGAAGTCGGATATCAGATTTCTGACTTCTGACTTCTGAGGTCCGACTTCTGAGGGCAGTTATCTCTCGCTCCATCTCAACTATCTGAGCTATGTTATCAATAAACCAAGGATCTATTTTTGTCAGTTTAAAAATCTCTTCAACTGTATATCCTTTTTGTAAAGCATATTTTATATAAAATATTCGTGAAGCATTTGGTATCTGTAATCTTTTCCTTATCTTTTCATCAGTAATTTCCATAAATTTATTCTTATTATCCAAACCTGTATGGCCTATCTCCAGACCACGTAACCCCTTTTGCAATGCCTCCTTAAATGTCCTGCCGATTGCCATTGTTTCACCCACAGATTTCATTGAAATTCCCAAAACATCCTGCGCATCGGGAAATTTTTCAAAAGTAAAACGGGGTATTTTTACTACACAATAATCAATCGTAGGTTCAAACGAAGCCGGGGTTTCTTTTGTAATATCATTTTGTATCTCATCTAGCGTGTATCCCACGGCCAATTTAGCTGCTATTTTAGCAATCGGAAAACCTGTTGCTTTACTGGCAAGTGCCGAACTTCTTGAAACCCGAGGGTTCATTTCAATTACTACCATTCTTCCATTTTCAGGATTGAGGGCAAATTGAACATTTGAACCTCCAGTATCAACACCAATTTCTCTGATAATTGCAACAGCAGCATCACGCATCTTTTGATATTCTCTATCAGACAACGTCTGAGCCGGCGCAACAGTAATAGAATCACCTGTATGAATACCCATAGGATCAAAATTCTCTATTGAACAAATAATAACAACGTTATCTCCTATATCCCGCATGACTTCAAGCTCAAACTCTTTCCAGCCAATTACAGATTCTTCTATGAGAATTTCATTAATCATGCTACTTTCAAGCCCACTCGCTGCTATATCTTCAAAATCTTCTTGGTTATAAGCTATACCTCCTCCTGTGCCACCAAGTGTAAAACTGGGCCTAATAATAAGGGGAAACTTTATTTCCTCAGCTATCTGTCGTGCTTCTTTAATGGAATATGCAAGACCGCTTTTGGGAAGATCAAGACCAATATTTAACATTGCCTTTTTAAAATCTTCTCTGTCCTCAGCCTTTTTTATTGCATCGTAATTTGCACCTATGGTTTTGACATTATATTTTTTAAGTATACCGGCTTCATAAAGTTTCACAGTGATGTTAAGCGCAGTTTGACCACCAAGGGTAGGTAAAAGTGCATCAGGTCGTTCTTTTTCGATAATCCTCTCCAATGCCTCAACTGTTATCGGTTCAATATATGTCCGATGAGCAGTTTCCGGATCAGTCATGATAGTGGCAGGATTAGAATTTACAAGAATAACATGATATCCTTCCTCACGAAGTGCCTTACATGCCTGAGTTCCAGAATAGTCAAATTCACAGGCTTGTGAAATAACTATAGGGCCCGAACCTATAATCAATATTTTTTGTATGTCTGTTCTTTTCGGCATAACTTATTATTCCTTTACCAATTTCCTAAAAACGAAACATCCCCTGCCCTTCGGGCACCCCCTTTATTAAGGGGGATGTCTGAATCCAGTACTTCCCCCCTATTAAGGGGGGTAAGGGGGGGGGGTGTTACGTGCTAACCTTTTGTACCCTCAATCATCTCCCTGAATTTCCCAAATAAATATTTTGCGTCATGCGGACCGGGTGATGATTCAGGATGAAACTGAACAGAGAAAGCCGGATACTTTTTATGCTCAATTCCTTCAAGAGTATTGTCATTTAAATTAATATGAGTTATTTCAAAATCATCATTATTCAAAATATTGGTGTCTACGCAAAAACCATGGTTCTGTACTGTAATATGAATACAACCCGTTCGCATATCTTTAACCGGTTGATTACCACCATGGTGTCCAAATTTTAATTTGTACGTCTTCCCGCCCAAAGCAAGACCAAGCATTTGATGTCCCAAACATATACCAAATATCGGTACTTTGCCTAATAATTGTTTCACTGTTTCAAAAACATACTTAACAGCAGCAGGGTCTCCCGGACCGTTCGAAAGCATTATACCGTCAGGCTTTAATTTCAATATTTCATGACTATTCGTATGCGCGGGCACAACAGTTACTGCGCATCCCTGGTTTACTAACTCACGTAAAATGTTATATTTGACCCCGCAATCAATTACCACTACTTTACATGTATCTGTCGTTTTGTCTTTGGTCTGCATAGCCCATTCATAAGGTTCCTTGCATGTTACTTCCCTTACTAAATCCTTGCCTACAATATCCTCAGACGCACGGACTTTTTTAATAAGTCGCTTTTCATCTAAATCATCAGTTGAAATAATTGCTTTCATAGCACCTTGTTCACGTATTCTTTTTGTAAGCGCCCGCGTATCAATTCCTTCAATTCCAATCACATTATTCTTCTTAAAATACTCAGGCAATGACATAGTTGCACGCCAGTTGCTGACAATACGGCTGCATTCTTTTACAATAAAAGCTTGGACATAAATATTATCAGACTCAGAATCTTCTTTATTGATCCCGTAATTTCCAATAAGAGGATAAGTCATGGCAACCATTTGACCTTTATAAGAAGGGTCAGTAAGAACTTCCTGATAACCGGTAATACTTGTATTAAAAACAACCTCACCAGTTACTTCTCCCCCAATACTGAATGACCTTCCTTTATAAATTGTCCCGTCTTCTAATACAAGCAGTGCTTTCATATTTATCTCTTTTTTAACATGTAATTAATTACATCAATCAACAAACAACAAAATTTAAACTACCACCTACTCCTTTACATACAACTCTCTTAAAAAAAATAATACAAATTATATAGCTCTCCATTGAACTTTAGATGTGTTGTTCGCCTTTGAACAAATTAAAATGCGGAAGTTAATCTTTAATATTAATCGATTAACAAAATGAGGTATGTTCACCACATAAAAACTTTTTGCTTTGCAAAAATGACTTGCTTAATAAATTTAAATACACATACACACTTATAGTACATGATTTACTTCTTAATAATATGAATTCATTTGATTAAGCAAGGATTTCACTGGGGAAACACCTTCGGGGATAATAATATAGAACAAAATGAGAAAAGAGTAAAGTACTTTCTTTTATTATATATTATACGATGAATAAACTATTTGTTGAAAAATGCGGATCGCTTGTCAAATTTACGCCTAACTTTCTAAGGCCAGCCTCATCTCCAGGGGTTGGAATATGAGTCATATGTACTTCACACCCTTGAAGTTCCTTTAATTTCTCTATGGCCAACTGAGCTGTTGGATTTGTCGCTGCGCTTATACTTAAAGCTATCAATGCTTCTTCTAAATCTAAGCTAACCGTACGCTCATTAGAAATATTTTTCTTAAGATTACCAATAGACTTTATTATCTGCGGCGATAATAAATGTATTTTATCCGGGATTTCCGCTAACTGTTTAATTGCATTTAAAATAAGACTTGACGTGGCATGCATAAGAGGAGAATTTTTACCGGTAACAATCTTACCGCTTTTTAATTCAATTGCAGCCCCGCAAAAAATACCTTCATGACCTTTACGTTTTTCTTCGGATTCCTGAGCTGCACGTCGGGCAGGCTCAACAACTCTCCTGTCTTGGAGTTTCACATTAAGTTGCTCCATTAAAAGTTCTACCCTGTTCACTGTTTCTTTATCCACAAAACCTAAAGCATATTCACATCCGTAACGGAAATATCTCCTGATGATTTCCTGCTCTGCCGCTTTTCTTACAGCTTCATCATCAACAATACCAAAACCAGCGCGGTTAACTCCCATGTCTGTTGGAGATTTATACAGGGATTCTGAGCCTGTTATTTTTTCCAACATTCTTTTCAACACAGGAAATATTTCTACATCACGATTATAATTAATTGCTTTTTCATTGTATGCTTCTAAATGATGAGGATCAATCAGATTAAAATCCCTGATATCAGCAGTAGCCGCTTCATACGCCACATTAACGGGATGTTTTAATGGAATGTTCCAAATAGGAAAAGTTTCAAATTTAGCATAACCTGATTTTAAACCTCTTTTATAATCATGATATAACTGAGAAAGACAGGTCGCTAATTTGCCGCTGCCAGGGCCCGGAGCTGTAACAACAACAAGAGGTTTTTTTGTTTTTATATACTCATTTGCTCCGTATCCTTCATCGCTTACGATTAAATCAACATCGTTAGGATATCCTTTTGTAATTTGATGGGTATAAACCTTTATGTTGCGCCGTTCTAATTTGTTTTTAAATATAGTTGCCGCAGGCTGAGAATTAAAACGGGTAATTACTACTGCAGTGACATCAATTCCCCAGTCTCCTAAATCATCTATAAGCTTAAGTGCATCAACATCATAAGTAATACCAAAGTCAGCACGAACTTTTCGTCGTTCAATGTCACCCGCATAAATACATAAAATAATATCAGCTTTATCTTTCAGCTTTTGTAAAAGCCGCATTTTAACATTGGGGTCGAATCCAGGTAAGACGCGCGAAGCATGGTAATCAAAAATAATTTTACCGCCAAATTCAAGATATAGTTTATTATTATATTTTTTAACACGCTCTAATATAGCTGCGGTTTGCTCACTTAAATATTTTTCATTGTCAAAGCCTGCTTTAACTTTGTTTATCACGCTCCTTGCCATCTATTCCTCTCTTTCTATTTGAAAAAGATTAAACACTTACTCCCTGACTTACTTTCAAATCAATATAATAATCTTGTAATGCTTTAGGCAAAACACCTTTTTTCTTAATATCTTCAATGCCTTCTATACTAGCCTCGGCAGCAGCAGGAGAAGTTATATAAGGAATTTTCCTTTGAATCGCAATCATTCTGATATAACTGTCGTCATGTTTACTCTCACGGCCAACCGGTGTATTTATAATAAGTTGAATTTCATTATTTTTAATTGCATCTGCAATATGAGGTCGTCCTTCATGGACTTTCTTTATTTTTATATTCGACACTCCGTTCTCTGAAAGAAATCTGCTTGTACCGTCTGTTGCATAAATTGTAAATCCCAGCTTTTGAATTCGGCGGGCGATTGGCAATAAAGATGGTTTATCCCTATCAGCAACAGTTAATAGAATATTCCCTTCCAAAGGAAGAGGAGCGCCGGTTGCGGCTTCTGCTTTGTAAAAAGCACGGCCGAAAGTGTCTGCAATACCCATTACCTCTCCGGTAGCTCTCATTTCAGGACCTAAGATCGGATCGATTTCAGGAAACATATTAAAGGGAAAAACAGCCTCTTTCACTCCCACGTAAGGTATTTTTTGTTTCTTTACGTTTGGAAAATCCTTTATTTTTTTACCCAGCATTACTTGTGTGGCAATACGTGCAATAGGAATCCCAGTTACTTTAGAAACAACAGGAACCGTACGAGATGCCCGAGGATTTGCTTCAAGAATGTATACCTTATCATCACAAATTGCATATTGAATATTCATAAGGCCAACTACATTCAGTTCTTTTGCAATCTGTTCCGTATAACGCTCGATTGTTTTGATATGTTCATCTTTAATTGTTCTATGCGGAATCGAACATGCCGAATCACCGGAATGAACACCGGCAAGTTCAATATGTTCCATAACTGCTGCAACAAAAGTCTCACTCCCATCAGCCAACGCATCAACTTCTACTTCAATGGCATGTTCAAGAAACCGGTCTATAAGCATTGGGTGCTCCGGACTTACTTGAATGGCTTCAAGGGCATATGTCTCAAGCATAGCTCTATCATATATAATTTCCATACCACGTCCGCCCAAAACATAAGAAGGTCTTACCATAAGCGGATAACCAATTTTTTCTGCAATTAAAATGGCTTCTTCTAAAGAACGCGCTGTCCCGCTTTCCGGCTGTGGGATTCCAAGGTTAATCATCTTTGTACGAAAACGTTCTCTGTCCTCCGCAAGATGTATGCTCTCAGGTGTAGTACCTAAAATTTTTACACCGTTATCTTTTAACTCTCGTGCAATATTGAGCGGAGTCTGACCGCCGAATTGAACAATAACGCCTTTGGGCTTCTCTTTTTCATAAATTGTTAAAACGTCTTCAACCGTTAAAGGTTCAAAATATAATTTATTGGAAGTATCATAATCAGTTGATACTGTCTCAGGATTACAATTAACCATAATTGACTCATACCCTTCATCACGAAGCGCAAATGCAGCATGTACACAAGTATAATCAAATTCTATTCCCTGCCCGATTCTATTGGGACCGCCTCCAAGGATCATGACCTTTTTATTGGATGAAACCGGTACTGAATCCTCAGCAATATAAGTAGAATAATAATAGGCTGCATTTTCAACACCGCTTACAGGAACCGCTTCAAATCTCCCGCCTTTGCCAAGGGCAATCCTCTTCTGTCTCACCTCTTTTTCCGTCACATTAAAAAGACCAGCTAAGTAACGATCTGAAAAACCCCACTCTTTTGCTTTCCTAAGATGTGAATCAGTCAAAGTCTTCCATGTATATTTCAACAGTTCTTCTTCATACTCAACCAGCTCTTCCATTTCTTTGATAAACCAACGTCCTATATATGTAATCCGGTAAAGTTCCTCAACACTGATACCTTTCCTGAGTGCTTCATACATTAAAAAGATCCTTTCACTTGAGGGAAATGCAAGTTTCTTTCTTAATTCATCAAGTGAAAGTGTTTTAAAATTCTTAGCACCTCCAAGGCCATAGCGTTTAATTTCAAGAGAGCGAATTGACTTTTGAAAAGCCTCTTTAAATGTTTTTCCGATACTCATAACTTCACCCACGGCTTTCATTTGAGTACCGATAATATCTTTCGCCTTGGCAAACTTTTCAAATGCCCAGCGCGCAAATTTAATTACAACATAATCACCGCTCGGTTCATATTTTTCGAGTGTTCCTTCCTTCCAATAGGGAATCTCATCCATTGTTAAACCGGCGGCAAGTTTTGTCGAAATCCGTGCGATTGGAAAACCGGTTGCTTTTGAAGCAAGGGCAGAAGAACGTGACGTACGGGGATTAATTTCTATAACTACAAGACGGTCATCTTTTAAATTATGAGCAAACTGAATATTTGTTCCTCCAACAACACCAATCGCATCGACAATTTTATAACATAGTTTCTGCATACGTTTCTGAAGAGCCTCAGGAACGGTTAACATAGGAGCAGAACAAAAACTGTCCCCAGTATGTACACCCATTGCATCAATATTCTCAATAAAACATACTGTTATTTTCTGATTTTTCTCATCCCTCACAACCTCAAGTTCAAGCTCTTCCCATCCGAAAACTGACTCCTCTACTAGAACTTGATGAACAAGACTTGCAGCCAGGCCGCGGGCAACAATTGTCCTCAATTCTTCAACATTGTATGCCATACCTCCGCCTGTTCCGCCTAATGTATACGCAGGCCTTAACACAACCGGATACCCTAATTCTTCAGCTATTTTTTCAGCCTCTTCAACAGAATGTGACGGAGATGACTTAGGCATAGGAATACCGAGTTTATTCATGGTCTCTTTGAAAGCAATACGATCCTCACCTCGTTCTATTGCATCAGCTTTGACCCCTATTATCTCAACATTATATTTTTTTAAAATTCCCAATTTATGCAGGCTGGAGGCAAGATTAAGCCCTGTCTGCCCGCCCAAATTAGGAAGCAGTCCATCCGGCCTTTCTTTTTCAATAATCTTCTCCAAACTCTCCGGAGTAAGCGGTTCAATATAAGTCTTATCTGCCATACCAGGGTCAGTCATAATGGTTGCCGGATTAGAATTGACAAGCACTACCTCATAACCTTCTTCACGCAAAGCCTTACATGCTTGTGTACCTGAATAATCAAATTCACATGCCTGACCAATAATAATTGGACCAGATCCTATTATTAATATTTTATTGATATCTTTACGCCTCGGCATACAGTTCTCCTCACTATTATAATTTTACTTTTTCAAGATTAAATAAATACCTATGTAAATTAATAACAACCCAGATTACACGTATTGTTTATTCATTCGTCATTGAATGTAAGGGTTGGTTAAACAGTTGATTATACAATTGATTAATATAGGGAGTAAAAAAAATACCCTTGGGAGAAATACTATAATGCAAAATCAGATTAGAGTAAAGAAAATTTTTATTATTCCATTATAATGAGGTATAAGTCTCGTAAAATATAATTATTTTATAATATTAGACGCATCTAGAAGTACCTTAGGCGGCAATCTTGATTTGACGTTGCTTAATAGTCTCCCTCACAACCTTAAGCACAGCTTCATTATTAATATGTAGAAGGAAACTTTCATTTATCTTCATACGTGTTATAAAATCCTCTTCGGAAGTAAAGAGAATATCCCTATTATCAGTATTAACCATTCGTATAAGTTTTATAAGAATCGAAACAAATACCACAAAGTGTGGGTCATAAACAGATTTCGTTGACTTTGGATTAAATATTAAATATTCGAAATCAGCTATTACTGATTTAGGATCCGGTTCGTGAGGTATAACAATAACCGTCCTTGCCTTTTCATCAGGGTTCAACGATGAAAGTTCTCCTGGAAAACTTTCATCATCAACGATTCGCGGTTTAATAAACTGACGGAACGGATAAAGAAGCGAATCTCTCTTATCCACTTCGAATAAATCTTCAAAGCCTTGATAATCACTCTTTTTTCCTATTAAAATTAATTGTTTATACTTATTCCGCTTGCCCTCATTTATAAAATTTTCAAAACTTTCCGTTATATTTCTATTTATTTCGATAGTCATATATATCTTTTCCTCATCCGAAAATTCATCCTGCTTAACAGTTAGGTGAGGCTTTACTTCTCTATCAAGTCCTTTTTCTTTAGGCAATTGAGTTTCAATAAATCTAGTTTTAAATTCTTGAGTCAGAACCTTAGGTTGAGCGGAAACTGAAGGTTCTTTTACTTCATGAAACACTTTTTTGCCATAAATAAAAGATTTAATAAAATTTTTCTCTTCATCTATTGTTATCGTTACATCTGCAAGAGAATGAAACCCCATTGTCCGCAACCTGGCCTCGTCATAACGGGACGTGAGATTATGCGATTTGTCTTTTTCCTCATCAGATAGATTTTCATAACCTGCACCGAAGAATAAGTCAAGATAAGGTAAATAACTTAATAAATTAAGAGCTGCGACATTTGTTTCACCATAATGAGGCCCTAAATTTGCAAAAACAACACCGATATTTCTTATTTCTCTTCTTAACGTATGTAAAATTCTGAATCTGTTGAAACTCCTATCTTTTAAATTATGTTTTATGGCTAGGAATCTATCCCTATCAAGATTATTAGCTTCAAGACTATACACTACTCTCTCAAGTACATTCTTATCCTTATCTATCCCAATTATCTTTCTAGCTCCTAACTTAAGTGCAAGAATACCTAATATACCCCCTCCCGTTCCTATGTCCAAAATTGTCTTATCTTTTATTTTATCCTTTGAATACAATATGCTTGCAATAATAGATGAAACATAATTAATTATTGCCTCATTATACAAATTAAACTCTAGCGCATTTATAAAAATAATATGCTCATGGTATTCTGACGGAATCTTATTTTTTATTGCAAATTTATATTCCGAATCAACGAATATAATATTTCCCACTCTTAAAAATTTATTGGCGAAATATTCGGGCATATCTTTTCCTAAGCGTTCATATGTTCTATATTCATCACCGTCAACATATATTCTTTCATGTTCCTCCTCTGGTGCATAAAAGTGAAACATTTCTTTAATTTGGTTTCCGACCTTAATAATCTCTTCCTCCCCAAACTCTAAATCAATAGCGGGATATGTGAGTATAGGATTTTTAATGGTAATATCAAACCTATTTTTTGGCCTTGGTATACTTAAAAAACTTTTTGCGCGAACACGATCTTGTTCTTTCATAATTAATCTTTTCAAACGATCTTCATTAGTTGCCGTCACTTCAACATTTATAGTGTCTCGAAAAATACTACGTAGACTCTCCGATTTAAAAGTACCTCTTTCTATCATGGCTTCACTTCGTGATACGATACCGTTCCCATCAAGTAGAATTAATTTTGGCGGCTCGAGACTGATTTCTACATATTTTTTTGCCTGAGACAACATAAAATCAATTGCCTCATCGCGATCGCCCTCTATTCTATCTCTGGAATAAAACATAATTTCATTAGGTTTAATAGTATTAATACCATTGCGGGCAATATATCGGGCAACTCCAGTTTTCCCTACTCCAGGTGCCCCATCAATAAGTACTATTGCAGTTTTGTATTTCTTTAATCGGCTGTCTATTGCCTTCTCAAGTTCTTTTAATCCTTGCCTTAATTCATCAGTAATTTCTATTTCAGTAGTTCTTTCTTTACCAGGTAAAATTGAAAAATTAAACAAAAAGTGCATCATTATAGAAACAAAAATAACTAAAATATCAAAAGGTGAATAGAAACCTAATATATAAGGAATATTAAATAGAAAACCAGCTACTAATAAAGAATAATTAATTTGTGCAGTATCCTCATGGGTAATAACAAAAAGAATAGTTTGTACAATTATTGCAGATACTACCACACCCAAACCAAAAGGTGAGCCGGCAAAAAAATGAACTATAATTCCAAATTTTAATGCATCACGGAGCCATCCTTTCCATCCAACTTGCACATCAGTTCGAAAGATACGATTTAATATACCCACAACGCCTAGCTCCTCAGCCCAAGGTGCAATTCCAACCTCAGCTCCCTTAGTGCTTATGCCCCACTTCCTTGCCAGCGCATATGATTCAGGAAGTGTTCCAGGATCAAAAGTGGTGTCAGACACCACTTTCTCCTTTATAACAGTATCAACAAGTATTTGTGCATTGAATATTGTAAGGGTTTCTCGCGCTATCTTAGTTAGTAATTCTTCTCTTACTTTTTCATTTTTAATTGGATACCTGCTAATCAACAGCAAAAATAACTTTACCCGCATCACCTGGTCAAAACCAAGCCAATCACAAATTCTTCTCATGAACCTATAATCCATTATAAAAGATGAATATATTTGAGAAGCATCATTCCAATTACAATCGAGCGATTGTGCTAATCTATAATCGAACAGTTTAACTTTTCTCTGTCCTGTATTTTCATCGTAATAAAATCTAATATTATTTAAATGAGGGTGACTATGAACAATATCTGACGCATGTATACTTCCCAATGTTATCATTACCATTTTCATGAATTCTATCTGTTCTGAGAGTGGCATGCTCTCAATGTCAATTCCTTCTGGTAAATATTCAGTAAAAATAATTTTTTTATTATCGTTTATATTATATGTGGCAAATGGCGATGGTATCTGAACGCCTCTATTAATCAGTTTTATATATATCTCTTCGTCTCCCCAATAGGGAATAGCAAGCGGCTTTTGTGTTTCTCTATCATACAATGTAATTCTTTTCCTTTTATCGTCTTGCGCCCATCCCCACAAGACATCATAAAGATCAACTTCCTTCTCCTCACCTGTTTTTATATTTTTGATGCGGTGAGGATCACCAATGTTAAATTCATAAGGGTAATCAAGTTGTTCTTCTTTTGCGACATCCTTGCGTGTAATCCTTGCTCCATGGGTTTGAAGATATGAAAACGATATAGGCATTTTCATAACCTTTTGGGCTGAATAATTCATAAGCCAATGAAATAAAAGAGAAATTAAAATACCCTGCGGCCCATGAAACACAAAGAACGGCATATTAAAAATAAACCCAGCAAAAGCATTAAGTATTTTATTCTTTTCATGTGTAAAACCAAAATAAAGTGAATTCGCAATTAACAAACCGATAAATAGTATCGGTGAACCTGCAAGAAGTGGTGCAACAAGGGCAATGATAAGGCGGGATTTAAGTGTTATTTTCCAGACTTCACTTGGCGGCATCCACCCTTTCCACTCTATCTTGCTTTTATTAAGCATACGATAGATATAAAAACCAACCACACCCAGCTCTTCAACAAGAGGAGCAAGTTCACGTTCCGTTTCTTCACGTGTAAGTCCTAACTTCTCACCTAGAGCATACGTCTCCGGAAGAGTTGCTTTCTTATCTCGCCCTGAGCGATCGTCAGGGAGTCGAAGGGTCTCCGGAAGAGTTGTAGGTTTTGGAAATGATTTTCCTAAGAATGTCGCTTTTTGCATAACTTGACTAAACAAATTATTAGCTTCAGCCTTATCAAGCCTCATCCATAAATGTTTCTCCTTTTCATCCTCAGTAGCCATAGCATATTCATATGTCGTAAAATGCTTAAAACCTAAATTTTCATAATATTCTTTAATGCTCAATTCATCGTCTTCTAATGGATGAACAAAAAGTTCTCCTTTTAATTCATCTGAAATATTTAAATTTTTACTCCTCCATATTGCATGCGCAATCATAACCTGGGCCAAACCCTTACCTCTGGAATCTTTATCAACTTCCATACGGTCTATACCATAAGTCTCCATCTTTTTAGCATAGCCAACAGGCCGTTCTTCCTGCGAACAATATGCAAGGCCTGCCAATGTAAACTCAGGCGATTCTTCACTGCCACTTACATTATATATGGTAATGAGCATGCCACCTGTATGCCCTTTATATATCACCTTTCCATTTTCATCTATAGTAAAACCACAATCTTCAAACCACTGTTTTTTTGAAAATACTCTTTGTTTTCTTTTATCTTCAAACCATTCATTAAGTATGCGTTCAATTGTAGCCGGGTTATTTATCGCATCTAATTGATATCTGTTATTATTTACCATAAAACCCGACACAGGCATTATTGTTGTCTGAGAAATTAGTTTCTGGGTTGAAATTTGAAATTCATTTTCGCGAAGAGAACTAACCTGCGTGTCTATTTCTTTTTCTTTTTTAGTCTCAGTCTCCTGTTCTGCGGCAATAGGTATGACATCAGTCTTTAACATAGGAACCTTCATTTGTAACTGCATTTGTGCCTCAAGAAAACTATGTTTTATTCTTTCAATAATACTGGCATTTCCAGCCGCAATCATTTCAACTAACTTCCAAGGATAAAGTATTACGCTAGTTTTTTCATTTCTAGCTTTTTCTACAGTCATTCCTAATGAAAGATAGTCTTTAAAATCATTAAACAGATCAGGGAACCGTAAAATGTTGAATGATGAAACACCACAGCTTCCAGCAAGTACAAATGCCATAAGTCCAAGTTGTACGGTCTGAAACCTTCTGCTAAAATCATGATCTGATTCATACGTCGGAGGTGCATGGGGAGCATGTATATATTCAGCAATAAAACCAATCATCTCAAGGAATGCAGGAATTTTTCTGTGCTGATTTATTAAATCATAGAAGTTACGGAAGAAATCCTCAAGCCATGCACGAGCTGCAGTATGCTGTTGATTTACAAGCCCGGGAGAGACACTATATATCTTCTTTAAAAAAACATCGTCATATTTTTCACGAAATAGAGCCCGAACATCTTCTTTCTCCCACCCCATTAATTCAAGTATCGCATACCTAAATATGTCACCAACAAGTTCGTGGAATGATTCGTCCTCTAAAATTAATGTACGAACACCCTTCTCTGCCAGTACAGCATGCCCCAATTCATGCGCAACTACACTAATAAAATCAACTATGCGCGGCCGGAATTCTATCATCTCCTCTCTTCCAACAACAAAACCGGCATTCGCAATTCCCGCGAACTTTTCTCGTAATAAACATTGGCGCATAATGCGCTCCGCTATTCTTTGAAATTCATTCTGCGTGATAAACAAACACTGCTTCACAAGATAGTCTTGATACTGAAACCAAGTAGCAAGATAAAGTACTTTTATGATTTCATTACGCCAGGGTGAATCGTCTTGAATAATATTTTCTGTCGTTCTATAATTTTTTTGTATAAAATTCAAGGCGTCTCTTGCACATACCTTATATGTCCCTTGTTCAATATATTTTTTAGCCGAATCAGGAACAACACAATAAATGTACAATCTAAATAACGGCGGGAGCTGTTCTTTCTCAATAAGTGATACTATATAACTAAATGTCGATGCCGAGTCTATATAACGAGAAAGATATAGCTTCCTTTCTGATTCTATATCACTATTATTGACAAACCGCTTTAATAAATATTTTGTAACTCTTAACGAACGTCCCTCACGGGCATATCTTCCCAACTCATTAAGAAATAACATCTTATCTTCTTTTGTTAAAATCATATCATTATCAAGCATATAATTAATACGTTTTTCAAATTCTTTAGGTACAGGGAAATAATTATTCATGGCTTTTTTAAAAATCATTGCTCCTTTATCATGACTATACGCACATAACAGAATGAGAGCCCTATTTTTTATAAATATATTTTCGTTACTAACGTATGCGCCGGCGGCTAAAGGTTCGAGGAAAGAAAATATATCTTCATTCTTTTTTTCGATAAAAGTTCTAATTACAGGACTGCAATACGATTTTCCGTCACGAAAATCAGCTTTAACTATTTCTACCATTGGCATAATTATTCCACGATATAGTTCATTTTTGACACTCCCAGGAATCCAAACATAATCAATCCCTGAGATAATTTCAGAGATAAGTCTTAAAACCGAACCGCGAATAGGAATATCTAACGCTCCTATTTTTTGGAACAAAAGAAAATAGGCATTTAATAGTTTATGGTTTTTTTCTGCCTCTGCCCTTTCATTGCTTTCTTCGAATCTTAAAACCACCTCATGCCATATTAAAAGCTTTGAATATTTATTATTCTCACGTGAGATTGCTTCTACTAACTTATTTATGCAATCCTGTTTCACATTATCAGCTACATGCTTATTTGTTATAACGTCATCAAAAGTTTTTATAATGCGCATACGGAATTTCCAATTACGTTCATTAAATATACCTTGAATCGCTAATGGAAGTATTCTTATTACTTCTGGCTTCGGTGCTTGATTCCAAAATTGATCTGTGCCTTCATAATAAAATTCAGAATGAATTTCCTTTTTTCCAACTTCTCTTTCAGTCAATACGGAAGTAGCTTGCGGAATAACAATTCTAAACCGTGCCCCCTGTACCGCCCCTTCCTGATCTTTTATATTCAATGCTGTTAATCTGCCATCAAAACAATCTTCAATAATCTTCCTGCACAGGAACAAGCCTAAACCATGAGTACCAGTCTTTTCGTAACTGCGGCTAAAATGTTCATCAAAAATAAGTTCTATTATCTCGTTTTCATTTACTCGTTGAGCATCTTCTTCTGTCCATAAACCAAGTTTAACTGCATTATTTTTTAATTCTTCTATCTGAAATCCCTTACCATTATCCTGAATTTCTATAATAAGACTCTCCTTTTCTTCACGAACATGTATTTTCATCTTAATATCTTCATGACCCCCATGTTCCAATGAGTTCCTCTGAATATTGTCAATAACAAAACCAAACCCTTTTCGATAACCGAATAAATCTAACCCAGCATCCGGCTCTATTGTTACGGAAACATTGTCCTTTTCTTTTAAAAATTGATGTACATTAAAATATTCATCTTCAATACCATTTTTAACGGCGTCCATCTTATCTTTATATAAATTAATATATTCCTGCATCACTCTAATTATCAAAGCATACTGCTTATGATATTGTTTTGATATTTGCTCCTTTAGCAACTTAAACTCTTCTAATAAATTTTCAACTTCAACTAAACTCTTTCTTATCTCATCAATATCTTCATCCTGCAATGTTTTGGAAGAAACAAACTTGTCTTGTGTTAAGGATAAATTCCGGTAAATACTTTCTTTAAATTTATCAACAGTCACCTTACTTTCTTCATCTTCAACGCCATAAAGTAGTATCAAATCCAAATTCCCTGATATAACCATAGCAAAATTTCCAATCTCATGGACTAAGGAAACAAATGCTATTTCCACATAAGCTCTCTCATCCATAGTCAAAATCCCGCTAGACTCTTGAGTTATTTCCGTTTCAGAGGATGAAGCCATCATATCCCGGACTAATACACTAAGCCCCTTATTGACAGCTTCATCCCACTGAGCCATTATTGATTCGAACTTCTCTGTCTTTCCATAGAACTTATTTACATCACCAGGTTGATTAAAATTAATACTCTTAATCAAATACTCTTCCGGAATTTTTACGCCATCACCTAGCTTAACTACGATTTCCTGAAACCACTCAGCATCTTCATATGGTATCCCAAGTATAATACCTTCAATAATATTATTCAGCTTATTCTCTTCCTCTGACAAGTAATGCGAAGATGTTACATACTTTATTAATTCTTCCAAAACTTCTTTATCATGAAAATCAATCCTATGGAGATTTTTTTTCATGTTATCCGTAATTCCTGGATGCTTCATAAGACTATCTTTTGCATCATTAATAATTGAAATAACCCTATCAAAATCATATATGAATAGATTATCTGCAAGACCTGGAATGATTATCATATTAAGAAAAAAATCACTGATACTCATCTTTTCTGTTATACTTTTAACTGTATCAAAATCTTCAACACCAGTCCAATAAGCCGGTTTTGATCCAAGGATGGTTGCCAAAAATGTGGGTTCATTCACAAGAAACAAGCGTTCCTCTTCGGAAAGTTCACTGACAAGTCTTATAAACGCTTCGAGCCTGGCCGCATTAATTTTATCTGTGTCTGAGACAAATTTTTCAATGTCATCGTCCTCTTCCTCTGCCACATAACTTATAAACACGCCTTCATCTGCTATAAAAGAAATTACATCCTCAGGCGTGATTGCATTTAATTCATCTATAGAGTCACTCTTATGTTGTTCTGAAAACAATCCGAGCACATCAAGCAGTACAGAAGTCTTTATTTTCTCTGTTCCCTTAAAAAGGCGGTCTAACTCACGCTGGCTCCACATACGCCAAGGACAAATATAAGGATTAAAACCTTTTTTGTTTTCTGAATCCCATATTCTATCAGCCTCCGATCCTGTCATAATGCCAGCTGCTAATCCACCAAATAAATCAAAACGAGCTTTTATTGTCCCCATTAGATCTTTTGGCTCAATAATTGTCGCACCAATAGACGGATAATATTTTCTTAGTGCTTCAAGATAATCAGGTTCAATTTCTACTTGATGACGAGTTTTATTATGCAAAGCCCACAATGAAAAAAGATTAATCTTAATAATAAAATTTCCAATATTTCGCTTACCGTTACGTAATCTATCATGCAGTCTATAAGCCTCATTGTTGGAAAATCCAATTTTTCTTTCAAAATCAGAATCAAGAAATATCTCGCTGATCTCTACCCTATTCTTATTACGTTTATCAATTGTAATTTTATACCTTTTGCCTTCTTTTTTCTCTTTTCCTATCCAAAATGTTTCATTTTTATCACTTAAAAGGTCAAAAATATCAAACTTATATTTTTCTTTTAAGTAAAACATATCCGCTATACGCTTTGCACTAAAACACTCTACAAAATATCGTTCCCTCTCAGCATGAGGCATATCAATAAAATTATCACCTAAAGCAATATATTTATCATAAAATTTTTCCAAACGATCATATACTTCATCATCAAACTTTATATCATCGGACTTTAGTTCTTCTACAATGTCATCTATTATTGGCAATTTTGCTATTGGCTCTTCTACAAAATCAGGCGGTGGGGCTGCATCTTCTAACGTCTTCTCTGCAACAATAGTAGAAAATAAGTAATAATTTGCGAGTATTATCTCTTGTATAGGGTACACACTATTCTCTGCACCTAAAGCTGCAGTTTCCTGGAACAACTGTGGTTCATCTTCGTTTCCAACAAAGCCAATTACAGGATTAAAAGCACCAAGATTTTCTAATATATTTACAATAACATCATCCCCAAAAATATCTTTTGGAAAATATTCATTTAACTCTTTGATTTGTTCTTCTTTTTTTGAATAAACTAAGGATATATACTCATCCGTTGTAAATAGTGCTATCTGCTTTGCCATACGATCCCAATCAACAAGATTGGATAATTCTTCTTCTATTATTGATTGGTCTCTACCTATATAACCACTCAAAATAGAAAAATATACTTTCTTCATAAATAATCCTAACGAATGAACTTCTGCTTTGTCATTCTTCCAATGTGGCATCATATCATGGGTAATGAGCCAGTCAGCATACAAATGTGCGATAGCCATTGCATATTCCCCTAAGAACTCAAGCATAAGGAATTGTATCGACCTGTCTACAAATTGCTCCATTAAAAACATACCGTCTTCTTTTAAAATATACTTGGGTGACTTGAGTATATCTCGAATATCTATAAGTTCTGCGCAATCACGTATTTCACCATTTTTCCCCAAGTTTGGCCATAAACAGCTTGGCCTCCAGCCCATAACACGACCTGCACCTGCACTATGACGTTGTAGGGCATCATTTAGTTCCGCAGTCCAGAAATATCTTCTTTCTTCATCAAGCGCATGAAACATATCAATTAATGCTGTATGTACAATTCCTTGTTTCGCGAAAGCACCTAAATCAAATCCTGCTTTATATAATGATTCCTCAAAATTTTTCCTTTCTGTATTTGCGTTTACATATGTATCATAATCAGAATCACTTGGAACTACATAGGAAAATGCATAATAACCCCTATCAATATCAAAGCCAATTCCCTTACGATTATATGCTTCATTCATAGAGTTTTTTAAAGCAGATAATATTTTCCCCCTTAAATTATTGTCAAGCTCATCCATATCAAGTCTAAAACAGTAGTTACCATCTATCATAATAGGTTTTGGGAAACCATAAGATACATCTTTATATCTCTCTTGTTCTTGTCCCCAATTAAACACTGCTGCCTCGTGGTAAAGAAATGTTAATGGCTCATCCACTTTTAGCAACTTGATTTTCAGCTTATTCCCTTCACTATCCTTGATTGTCAGTGTTCTACCAACACTTGTAATATCATGCTCTAAATCCAAAGAAGAGATATCTCCCTTCATTCCAGCCTTCTTCCACACATACTCTAAAGTCTGCATCTTTTCTACCCTCACTTTTTCAAATAAACGAGGAAAATCTGCAGGCGGATAAGTTTTAAGGGGTGGTAATGCTGTTAGCCATTTTCTCGCGATTTTACTTGATCGTTGTGGAGCATCACCGGCATAATAGATTCCTATTTTCTCTAAACCGGGCGGATCTTTTAGAACTTCTTTATACCCTTTTTCATTCAAAGTTTTAATTAAATCAATAATCCTAATTTTAACATCTTCTCTGTCTATAAACTTACCGTCGATAATTTTTTTTGCTAAATACTCCAATTTTTCATATGAAATATTTCTCACCAACATGGTCAAAGCAAATGGCATATCATGCATAACATTGTTTATAGTTAATATGAGCTCACTTAATAAATTCACAAAGTCATCAATTTGATCAAAAACATTTGCATTATTAATCTCTTCACCTTGCAAAAGGCATTCTAAGCAAAGCAGTGCCTCTGGCGTATTAAAGCTGTTAATTTTTATAATTTCTTCAAATTCCCTTACTAACAAGTCCCGGATTTTATCTGAAATTATATCGCCATAGTATCCTATAATTATTCCGATACATCTTAGAGCATGTGACATTGCCGTATTTGTAATCTCAGATATTTTTACGAACAAATCAAGATTTTCTTTTGAGATCTCAATACGCTGAAAAATATCTCCCAATATTAAAAAAGCATCATGTGTCCTTAATCTCGTATTATGACTAATCTTACACAAATCATTTAATATCTCTTCGTAGTTTTCCATTGAAATTTTTTCTAATGAAAGTATTAAATCCAAGGAAATAAATAATGACTGCCTAAAGCTGGTTACATTTTCACAGAGGGTAGTAAATGACTTTGTCAAATTTTGAATCAAGGTTTTTACCTTTGCACTGTTTACTTCACCTTTCGGAATTTTATTAATAACCGTATTTACACACTTAAAAGCGCTTTCTACCGCTTCTGTTCCTACTATATTAGATAGTGCCGTTAAACTTTTCATCAAATCAGAAAAATCCTCAATTTTTATTTCACTAACAGAAAGGATATAGCCTACATATACAAAGGTATTAGATGTTGAACTCTTGGCAACTCTTGAAATATTTACAAGCATGCTTAAAAACTCTAACGATTTTTGTCGATAAATTGTTTTATTTTGATAATCCGAAATTATATTAGCAATCTGCTTTAATACTGCCCCTGCTTTTTTCTCCTCTTCAACAATACTAACTAATGATGATAATATGTCAGTCATAAGCAGACTATAAACACTGTGATCTTCAGCCGGAGGAACTAAATTTTCTAGTATTGTTTTAATCGATTCCAGTGCTTCTGTAATATTTTCTTTTGACACTTTAGAAAATAGTGAACTTATATAATAAGCAGTTTTATATCTAACGGTGGGGATTTTCTCCAAACCAAAGGATGTTGCAAGTGAATTGAATAAAACTTTTGATGCCGCTAACTGCCTATCGTCTATTAATGGCATATTTCTTTCAACCAATTCATTAAGATATAATGATTCATTACTGAAGTGTAATAAGGAAGAAATAAGATAATGTAAATTAATTTTATTTATATCACATAACTTTTCTGTTAGATGTACATCACTACGGCTTAAGGTGAATTCATTATGCATACCTGATTCATGAGCGAGCTCATGACTCAAGCCTACTTCGAGTAAAACTTTTATGATGTCATCACGATTTTCATCACCTTTTGCAATTTCTTCAAAGATGATTTTATTCACACCGATAAAACCGTCAGATGCGTGGTTTTCGAAAAACGATGAAGACTTCTCAAGAAGTGTAAAAACAAAGGCGGGCGATGATGATTGTTTTAACTTTTTAAAGTTATACTTCGATTCTTCCTCTCCATAACGCATCGCAAAAACTCTAGAAAGAAGCGCAAGAAATTCCTCTTCGTTCATCCAATTATATAAATTCTGCATTGCCAGGTAAAACGGTTGATGTACTAGAACCGGTTTTTCACCAAAATTCTCTGTATGATATAATGTAATATATTTTTCACCAGAATTATCCATTACAATCTCTTTCTGTTTTTTTCCGGCTGCTTTTTCTGAAAGTTCAACAACTAATGCTGCTGCCCCTTTTGGTTCGATCTCTCTAAATATTTCCTGTTTTTCTAATTCCCGTATCATAGTCGGAACGTTTGA
>CAZLCT010000023.1:0-27739 GCA_964558015.1 uncultured bacterium
TTTCGCCATTGTACAACCCGTTTATGTTTTATCGGTCATACTCATGTTCCTCAAATATTCACAGAGGGTTTTGATCGAGGCTCATATCTTGAAGAGGGAAAGTTTATGTTAAACAGGGATAAGAGGTATATTATTAACGTTGGCAGTATAGGACAGCCGCGTGATTTAGATAAGCGGCTTTCGTGTGCGGTTTTTGACGACTCGGAATATTCTATCGACATTTTAAGAATTCCTTATGAAAACAAAAAAGCAGCGGAAAAAATTATTGGAGAAGGACTTCCTGCGTTCCTGGCACAAAGGTTATTGTGAATTTAGCGAGTGGGTTCTACACTTGTTAAAAGATTATTTTTTATTTGTCGGTTTTTCTATCGTTTACAAAAGGAAAGGTTCATGTAAACAATGCGGTCGCTGCTGCCGTCATGTATATTTACGCGATCGCGGCAAACTAGTTTCTTCTTTTCATGAATGTTTATTGATGATTCAGTCTGACCGTGATTTAAAACAGTTTAATGTAAAAGGTGTAAACGAATTCGGTGAATTGTTTTTTGCGTGTAATTATATCGGAAGGGATAATAAGTGCACACGGTATAAGGACAGGCCTTTATTATGCCGTACTTATCCCAATATAAGTATGGTACGTTACGGAGCTGTACCAAAAGAAGATTGCGGTTATTATTTCGTTAATCGTTTTACCGGAAAAAAAGTTACGTAATTTAATAACAAGGTAATAGATGGCTAAAAAAGAGATTAATAAAGAGATCGAGGATTTACGCCAGCTTATACGTTATCATGACCGTAAATATTATATTGAAGCAAATCCTGAGATATCGGATTTTGACTATGATTCTTTAATGAAAAAGCTAAAAGGACTGGAGAGCAAAAACCCATCTCTTATCACTCCAGATTCACCCACCCAGCGAGTTGCGGGTGAGCCTCAAGAAGAATTTAAAACCGTCGAACACCGCATTCGGATGTTGAGCATGGATAATACGTATTCTTATGATGAACTTAAGGATTTTGATAAACGTGTGATAAAGTTCCTTGGACGCAAGACAGAGTATTTTGTGGAAGAGAAAATAGACGGGGTTTCAATATCCCTGATTTATGAAAACGGAGTGCTCTCCCAAGCCGTGACCCGCGGCGACGGACGTTTCGGAGACGACGTAACCGATAATATAAGAACCATTAAATCAGTTCCACTTCGAATCCCATTGTCGAAAAAACATTTCCCCGGTAAAATCCCGAGCCTCCTGGAAGTACGCGGTGAAGTATATATGCCGCGTAAAATATTTACGAAGATAAACAAGGAAAAGATAAAAAACGAGGAAGACCCTTTTGCAAATCCTCGTAATGCATGTGCTGGCAGTCTTAAGTTGCTCGATGCCTCTTTAGTTGCAAAGAGGGGCCTCGAGATATTTGTCCACGGTCTGGGATATTCTGAGGGTGAAGTTCCACTGAGGCAGAGTGATTTTTTCAAATTCCTCGAAAGGTTAGGATTTACGGTTGATAAAAATTTTAAGTTATGCAGAAACATTGATGAGGTTATATCGTTTTGCGGTGAACATTATAAAGTTAAGGAAAAACTGGACTATGATATTGATGGTATGGTTATAAAGGTGGATTTATTTTCTGATCAGAAAATATTGGGCAATACTACCAAAAGCCCGCGTTGGCAGATAGCGTATAAATATCCTGCAGAACAAGAGCAAACCGTTTTGGAAAATATTCAGGTTCAGGTTGGACGTACAGGAGTGTTGACGCCTGTTGCTCTCCTGAAGCCTGTGCAGTTATCCGGTACCACGGTAAGCCGTGCTTCATTGCATAACAAAGATGAGATTGAAAGACTTGATGCGCGGATAGGCGATTTTGTAGTTGTTGAGAAGAGTGGTGAAATTATTCCCAAAGTAATAAAAGTATTGGCTAATAAAAGGAAGGGGAGTCTGTCTAAATTTAAATTTCCTAAAGAATGCCCTGTCTGTGGAAGTAAAGTAGTGCGAGATGAAGGTGAAGTTGCAGTAAGATGTATAAGCCCTAACTGTCCGGCCCAGCTAAAGGGGAAAATCAGGCATTGGTCCCAGCGTTCTGCTATGGACATACAGGGATTGGGAATTCAATTAATCAATCAGCTTGTTGATAAGAATATTGTTCATGATGTAGGTGATTTGTATAAATTAACGTCTGATGAATTGAAATCTCTGGAACGAATGGCAGAAAAATCGGCCCAAAATATTATAAAAGGAATTGAGCAAAGTAAAAATCGTCCCTTGGGGAGGCTCATATTTGCCCTTGGCATTCCTAACGTCGGAGAACATGCGGGAGCGATTCTGGCAGACAGGTTCCATTCACTGGATAAAGTTGCGGAAGTTTCGTATGATGATTTATGCGGCATTCATGAAATAGGCCCGGTTATGGCAAAATCGATTTGTGATTTTTTTGTTTTAAAAAGCACGGTAAAACTTTTAGAAAAATTAAAATCAAGCGGTGTAAATTTCGTTTTAAAAGAAAAGACTTCACGAAGCAAAACCAGCCCGCTTCTCGGAAAGACCTTTGTTATCACCGGAACATTAGAAAAGTATTCGAGAATAGATGCCCAAAATGCAATTAAACAATTGGGCGGTAAGGTCACGTCTGCTGTTAGTAAGAGTACTGATTTTGTGGTCGTGGGCAAAGAACCTGGCACGAAGTATAAAAGGGGAGTTTCACTGGGCGTGCCAATTCTGGAAGAGAAAGATTTTTATTCTCTTATAAAAAAATATCAGTAGTTTTTTAACTGTCAGGAGTTTTAATGCATATCGATGTTATTGTAGTCGGTTTTAATGAAGTTAACTGTTACATAGTATCGGATGAGAAGACAAAAGACGCTTTTATTATTGATCCTGGTTTTGAGTCCCAGAGGATAAAGAAGTTTATAGATGATAAAGGGCTTGAAATTAAGTACATAATCAATACTCACGGACATGCAGACCATATAGGTTGTAACAGTGATTTTCCCGTGCCTATCTATATCCATGAAGCTGATGCGGAGTTTCTCACAGATCCCGTAAAAAATCTTTCGACTCTATTTGGAAAAAACATTACATCTCCACCTGCTGAACGCCTGCTTAAAGGCGGTGATTCTGTTTTCCTGAATGATTTAAAAATAGACATAATCCATACGCCCGGGCATACTCCAGGTGGTATCTGTCTTAAAATAGATTCTACTGTTTTTACCGGGGATACTCTTTTCCGTGGCTCAATCGGGAGGACCGATTTTCCCTACGGTGATTCAAGGAAAATCTTAGAGGCAATAAAACAATATTTACTTCCAATGGATGATTCGACAAAATTATATCCGGGCCACGGACCCAGCTCTGTTTTAGGATGGGAGAGGGCTAATAATTTTTACCTGAGCAGATTATGAACTGAAAAATCCAAGAGGGGCTTAAATGGAAGAGCAATATCTTGATGAATTTTTAAATTTTTTATCTGTCGAGAAAGGATTAGCCGATAACAGTATAGAAGGGTATAGACATGATTTATTGAAATACCTTGAGTTTCTTGAAAGTAAGAAAATAAAAAATCTTGATTCCATAAAAAGAAAAGATATTTTATCTTTTCTCATGAATTTGAAGAATTCCCAGATGGCTGCTACTTCGATTGCCCGTAATTTAGTTGCGATAAAAGTATTCCATAGATTCCTCTTAAGAGAAAGGTTTGTTAAAGATGATGTTACGAGCGTTCTTGATTCTCCGCGCACATGGCGTAAACTGCCGTTTTTCCTGACAATTCCTGAAGTTGAGAAGATAATTTCACAACCCAATGTTCGTAAAGACAACGGCCTCCGGGACAGGGCAATTCTAGAGCTTTTTTATGCTACAGGCATGAGAGTATCGGAGTTGGCAAAACTTTCCGTCAACGACATCAACATTGAAGGCGGATTTCTTCGTTGTATAGGAAAGGGGAGCAAAGAGCGTATAATACCTTTAGGGAAAAGCGCAAAAGAATATACAACCAGATACATTAATAAAGTCCGTCCCAAGTATTTACGCAAAAAGACGGAGAAAATATTCCTCACAGTAAGAGGACAGGGTTTCACCCGTCAGTCATTGTGGAAAATAATAAAAAAATATTCCAAGCAGGCACGAATTAAGAAAACTATTACACCGCATACTTTTCGTCATTCATTTGCAACACATTTACTTGAGAGGGGCGCTGACTTAAGAATCGTACAGGAATTACTCGGACATGCTGATATATCTACCACGCAGATTTACACGCACGTATCAAAAGAAAGACTGAAGGCCATATACACACAATTTCACCCGAGGGCATAGAAAGAGAGGTTTTTATGACTTTTAATATAAAAATATTATTTTTTTTATTATTTTTTATTTTATCGATCAATACACGCCGCCATGCCGCAGGCGTAGAGAATGAAATAGTACTTGATTACAAGTCGTCAGGAAACAAAGTATTGCTGGAGGATGCAATTAAAAGGAGGAGGTCAGTAAGGGAATATTCGAGCAAAGGAATGACATTCAAAGATATTTCCAAATTGCTGTATTTTGCTAATGGTGTTACTAAAGAAGATTCTTTTTTTGGCAATTTCAGGGCGGCACCCTCAGCGGGTGCTACATACCCAATAGAAATATATCTTGTATCAAACGGTATAAAAAATTTAGCTGACGGGCTTTACTGGTATAACGTCGAAAATGATTCAATTGTTTTAAAAAAGGAGGGCTCATTCAACTCACAGGTGGCTGAATCTTGTTATGGTCAAAACTTTATTTCTCATGCCGAATCTATTTTTATCATGACGGCTGTTTGGGAGAGGACTTTGAAGAGGTATCATGAAAGGGGAAGAAGATATGTTTTTATGGACGCCGGGCATATTGCACAGAATATTTATCTGGAGGCCACAGCATTGGGATTGGCTCCATGTGCGGTAGGTGCATTTGATGATGGAAAAATGAACACATTTTTATCAATTGACGGGAAAAAAGAGTCGTGTGTTTATATCATGGTAGTGGGGAAATAAAAATGAATAAGGAAAACAATAGCTCCGGTATTTTAAAGCCAGCTATATTTTTTATATCAGGGCTTACTTTTATATTTTTATCTGTATATTTCGGTACTGTAACGCCCGGTGGTATTTTTGGAGTCCATCTGTTGAGCGTAGTGTTAATGGGTTTATGGATTTTGAAAATGCTACACGAACGCGAATGTATTTTTAAAAAATCATTTCTTTTTTTTCCGATTCTTTTATTTATAATTTTATTATTCCATTCCAGGTTTTTTTCAATCTACATTTATTCAACCAAAGTTGTGTTCTTGAATTACTTAAGCTATTTTTTCGTTTACTGCGTTTTCATTAACACATTATCGGATAATGACATTAAAAGGCTGATACGTCTTTTAGTCATCATCTCTGTGGGTGTTTCTTTGTTCGGACTTTTGTGTTACTTCTTTAAAAAGTATGAGCTTTTCTTTTATACGAAATTATTTTACAAAGACAGACTGAATGCGACTTTTGTGAACCCTAATCATTTTGCATGTTATTTAAATTTTATGATTCCGTGTACTTTGTTTTTCTTTATAGCGTCAAAGGGGATTAAACGTATTTTATTTTTATCGGCATTGATGATTCTTTTTGTCTCGCTGGTTTTAACATTCTCACACAGCGGGATTATTGCGTTTTTTATCGGCATTCTTTATTTTATGCTTACAGCAATAAGGAAAAGATTACTCCAGAAGAGATATATTTTCCCGTTCGTCCTGTTATTTATTTTCAGTGCAGTTATTTTTGTTATTTATAAATTTTCGACTGTAAATACTCATTTAGAGTTAAAAAAAATATTCAGCTATGGTTCGCATTGGTTATTATGGAAGGGGTGTTTATCATTACTGTCTTATAATGTCCTAAATTCACCATTAACTTTTTTAACTGGCTGCGGGTTAGGGAATTTTGCATTTGTTTATAATACCTTTCATCCCATTCTTACATTAAATTTTTATGAATATGCACATAATGATTATCTTCAGATTTTGATTGAGATTGGATTAACAGGAATATTAATATTTATGTTAATCTTTATTTCTGTTATGAGGGCTGGCATAAGACAGATTGAAAGCACAGACAGAGAAAGCATACTGCTGCAATTAGCCGTCAAGACTTCGCTTATTGCATATTTCATTCATCTCTTATTTGATTTTAATTTTTACATTACTGCTAATTCATTATTGTTTTTCTCATTTTTAGCATTTCTGGATGTATTTAGCATTAATTCGTTCATAAAACTGCGGTGGAAATTATCATTCATTGTATTTCTAACATTTATTGCAGCATTTCTGTTAGGACAATCGTTTTGTTCATTTTCATCAAGATTATTAACTAACAGGGCAATAAGTCTGGTTCATCAGGGGGATTTTGATAAAAGCCACTCATTTTTTAAGCGAGCCTTATGGCTCAATACGTTAAATGCAGAAATCTACTATGAATGCGGAGAAATGTTTTTTTATCGTGCACAAAAAGAAGTCAATGTAAACAAATCGTACAACTTTATAAATGAGGCTCAAACGTATTTTGATAAAGCCATAAGTATAAATCCAAATGATGCACGATACTATATAAGGCTGGCTGATTTGAAAATTTATTTAAATGACATGAAAGGAGCTGAAGAGAATTTGAATGAAGTTGAACGCCTTGCTCCCAATTTCATACTTTATCGGTTAAAAAAGATACAATTTTATCTTGGTAAACCAAATCAACAATACGATAAGGCAATTGATGAATTGAATTTTCTTTTAAATAATTTTCATAAGTTTACGTTTTCTAATGTGAAGCAGAAGGAGCTGTTCTTATACGGAATGCGCTCATTTGCTCAAAAAGTACCCGAAACTAAGGATTCTGAAGATCTTAAGCAAAGGATTAACGAGGAATTATCCATGATAATGATTAAATAATACGGCCATTAAATATATTGAGTTATAATTGACATTATAATGGTATTAATATAAAATACTCAAATTTAAATACTTAAGTTGATTAACATTGAGGTATGGGGGATACGATATGGCCACTCGTGTTCTAAGTGGTACAAGGGCAACAAGTAAGCTTCATTTAGGTAATTTATTCGGCGCTTTAGAAAATTGGAAAAAATTTCAAAGCGAAGAATCTTTCTACATGATAGCTGACTGGCATGCAATGACAACTGAATATGCATCAAAAATGTCTTTTAAGGATAATGTAAGAGAAATTGCACTTGATTATCTGGCATGCGGACTTGACCCGAAGATATGTACTATATTTGTCCAATCACAAGTTCATGAACATGCAGAACTGAATCTGATTCTTTCTATGATAACTCCCTTAAGCTGGTTAGAGCGTAACCCTACATTTAAAGACCAGATTAAAGAGCAGAAAGGGAAAGATTTGCATACTCATGGATTTTTAGGATATCCTGTTTTACAGGCTGCTGATATACTTTTGTATAACGCAGATATCGTTCCTGTGGGAGAAGACCAGCTGCCGCACCTGGAATTGACAAGAGAAATTGCTAGGCGTTTTAATTACCTGTACTCTGAGACGTTTAAGGAACCAAAGGCAGCGTTAACTAAAACAAAAAAACTTCCCGGTACTGACGGAAGAAAGATGAGTAAAACATATAATAACTGCATATTTATTTCAGAGTCTGCAGAAGATGTAGAGGAAAAGATAAAAGCTATGATCACTGACCCTGCGAGAAAACGCCGCCAGGATAAAGGACATCCTGAAGTATGTCCCGTATGTTATTATCAGGAAATATTCAATCCCGACCAGGTTGAAGATATAAAGAAACAATGCCGCAAAGCTCAAATAGGATGCGTTGATTGTAAAAAGATATGCATTGAAAAAGTAAACCAGTTTCTTGATCCTATGAGAGAGAAACGAAATTTTTATTCTAAAAATATATCACAGGTTGATGATATTTTAAAAACAGGGGCAAAAAAAGCCCAGAGTATTGCTTCTCATACTCTGCAAACGGCTAAAGCCGCGATTGGTATTTAAATGACTGAATCTCCCTTAAATATTAAACTTGATGCATTCGAAGGACCTCTTGATCTTTTGCTGCATTTGATTAAAGAGAATAAGGTAGATATATTCGATATCCCGATTACGATCATAACAAATCAGTATTTGGAATATTTGAAAGCCATGAAAGAACTCGACCTTGAACTTTCCGGCGAGTTTCTTGTTATGGCTGCAACGCTCCTTTATATTAAATCAAAAATGCTTCTTCCAGTAGAGCCCTCGGATGAGGAGGAAGACTCCGGAGTCGATCCGCGTGACGAATTGGTAAAAAAGCTCCTGGAATACCAGAGTTTTAAAGAGGCTGCAAAAGAGCTCGGGCTTCTGGCTCAGGAGAGAAGCAGGGTATATACTCGCAGTGTGATGGAAGACTTCTCCAGGTTTATTACATTCGATAACACCGAAGCCGAGTTCGGTGTAAACCTGGGTGATCTCATAAATGCGTTTTCCCGAGTATTAAAACAAATGCGTAAAGAGACTTTTCATGAAGTGTATGAAGAGTCTATTTCTATTGAACAAATGGTAGATGAAATTAAAAATATTATTGAAGTTAATGATTCTGTACCTTTTATTTCGCTTTTTATTAAACGAAAATCACGGAATGCACTTATCGCGACCTTTTTTGCCATATTGGAATTGGCAAAGGGGAGGGTAATCAGGATAGTTCAAGACAGCATGTTCGGTGATATTATTTTAACCAAGGTGACATAATGGATGAAAAACAAAGAAAAGAAGAGCGGCAAAAGCTCAAAGAATTGCGAAAAGAACTGGAAGAGAAAATAAAGGGTATTATACCAGATGCTTTAAAGTCACAAATGGCTTCTCCGGTGGCTGATGAGAGATTAGAAGAAAATATTGTTGTAGACGACAGGACAGCCAAACAGGTCATAGAGTCACTCCTGTTTGCTGCATCAAAGCCTTTAGGGGCTAATGAAATATCACGTATCGTAAAGTCATTGAAGCAGTCCCAGATTGTACGCTTAATAAACGAGTTAAAAGAGGACTACATAAGCGGTGATAGAAGTTTTAGGTTGCAGGAAGTAGCTGGGGGGTACGAGATTTCAACAATGCCTCAGTTCAGTATGTGGATTGCTAAATTGGAAAAAGAGAAAAAATCTAAACATGCTTCACTTGCCGCATTGGAAACGCTGGCGATTTTAGCTTATAAACAGCCTGTGACACGTGTTGAAATAGAAGAGATTCGCGGAGTGGATGTTTCCGGTGTTTTATCAACATTACTTGAGAGAAATTTCATAAATATTACAGGGCGGAAAGAAATTCCGGGAAGACCACTACTTTACGGTACAACGAATCAATTTTTAGACCATTTCGGACTTAAATCAATAGATGATTTACCGAACATCGATGAAATCAAAACATTAGTGGATTCGACAATTAAAAAAGAGGAACTGTTGAGGAAGGAAAAACTAGTTTCCGTGGTTGAAGAAGAAGCGGGGGATGAGCAAACCGCTCAAGAAGAGCCTGCAGAGGAGGCCGAGGACCTGGCTGCCAAATATGATGAGATATCACGTCAAATTGATGATGTAAAGGTTATGAGTTCACGTAAAGTCTCGGAAATAATAAAACCTCCTGGTGAGGAAGAGAAAAGTGAAAAGAATGAAAAACCCCCTCAAGAGGAAGAGCAAAATAAAACCGAATAGATAATTTCAAAAAGAAAGTTTTGTTTAAAATAAAATGGAGAAAAGGTGAGTTATGGGACTAGATGATTTGAGAAAAAAAATTGATAAATTAGATGATGATGTCATAAAACTTCTTAACGAACGGACAAAAATAGTTCTCGAAATAGGCAAACTTAAGAAATCCGAAGGCGGACAGGTTTATTCACCTTCGCGTGAATCAGAAGTTTATACGAAAATTGACAAAGAAAACAGAGGACCCCTGCCAAGCGATGCGCTTAAGAGTGTTTATCGTGAAATAATGTCTGCGGCATTATCTCTTGAAAAGCAGGTTAAGATTGCGTATATGGGGCCTGAAGCGAGTTTTTCAAATCTTGCAGCCCTCTCAAAATTCGGAAATAGTGTTGAATATGTGGCGTGTGATACTATAGGAGACATTTTCGTAGAGGTTGACAAAGGTAATGCAGATTACGGGGTAATACCCGTAGAAAATTCCATTGAAGGGGCGGTAAGTCATTCACTGGATATGTTCATCGATTACGACCTTAAAATATGCAACGAGATCGTTTTTGAGATAAATCATAATTTGCTTTCTAACTCTGCCCTGTCTTCGATTAAAAAAGTGTATTCAAATCCCCAGGTTTTTGCTCAGTGCCGCGCATGGCTTAAAGCAAATTTGCCTAAAGTCGAATACATAGATACATCCAGCACCACAGTTGCAGCACAACGTGCGACACGGGAGGAAGGCTCGGCAGCGATTGCATCCAAATTGGCTTCTGTGATTTATAATTTGAATATACTGGCAGAATCAATCGAAGATTCGCCTCATAATGCGACCCGTTTTCTAGTGATTGGAAAAGGAATTTCAGAACCCACCGGTTCTGATAAGACATCGATTGTGTGCTCGATTAAAGATAAAGTGGGTGCGCTTTATGGCATAATTCAGCCCATTTTTGAAAATGGCGTGAATATGACAAAAATAGAATCGCGCCCTTCAAAGAAAAAGGCATGGGATTATTATTTCTTCATAGATGTTGAGGGGCATGTTTATGAGGAGAAGATAAAGAAGACGCTTAGTCAAATTGAGGAGAATGTGAGATTACTTAAAGTACTGGGATCATATCCGAAACAATAAGAGCATTATTTATGAGTTTACCGTTTAAAAAATATATTAACAGCATCAGGCCGTACGAGCCAGGAAAACCTATTGATGAAGTTAAGAGGGAACTGGGACTTAAGGAAGTCATAAAAGTTGCTTCTAACGAAAATCCCATAGGCATATCTCCCCGTGTAAGAAAAAGCATCATCGAGAATATGGATACATTTTTTCGTTATCCGGACGGAGGCTGCTGGCAGCTTAAGCAAAAGCTGGCGTCCTATCATGGCGTGGATAAGGATGAAATCGTTATCGGTAACGGATCTAATGAGATAATAGAATTCATTGCCAAGGGATTCATAGAAAGCGGGGATAATGTTCTATCATCTCAATATGCTTTTTTGGTCTATCCATTGCTCACGAAAGTATGCGATGGTGATTATATCGAATCACCGGCAAAAGATTTCGGTTTCGATTTAGATACACTTTCAAAACAAATTACGAAAAACACTAAAGTTATTTTCTTATCGAACCCGAATAACCCGACCGGCACTTATTTTAACAAGGCGGAATTTGAAAAGTTTATAGAGCGTGTACAATCTAACGTGATTATATGTTTGGATGAAGCATATTTTGATTTTGTTACGGCAAAAGATTTCCCCAACGGATTGGATTATTTTAAAAAGGGAAATATCGTGGTTCTCAGAACTTTCTCAAAAGCCTTTGGCCTTGCCGGTTTCCGTATAGGATACGGCATAGCGTCCCGTGATTTAATTACTTATTTTAATAAAATAAGACAGCCTTTTAATGTAAATGCCTTGGCACAGTGTGCTGCATGTGCGGTTTTAGACGACTCGGAATATGTGGATGAGTCAAAAAGGATTGTCGATGAGGGAAAAAAATATTTATACGAAGAATTATCTAAAATGGGGCTTTATTTCCTGAAGAGTGAGACAAATTTTATATTGATAAATGTAAAAAAAGATTCACGCGATGTTTTCCAATCATGCCTTAGACGCGGAGTCGTTATCCGAGATATGAAAGCATATAAATTAGATACATTTATAAGGATTACAGTAGGTTTGCCTCATGAGAACAGGAAAATCATAGCTGTATTAAAAGATGTAATTTAGTAACGTGTATATTTAGAGAGTGTCAAAAATAATATGAAAACTCAAATTTCAAATATTACAAAACCCAAAATAAATCCAAAAATCCAAATTCAAAGAAAGAGAATTATGCCGTGAGTGAGATATTTTGGATTTTTGATTTTAGATTTATTTGGTAATATTTGTGATATTTGAATTTTGAAATTATAGCTTTTGACAATGCAATAAATTAGAAGAGGAGATTATATGATAATTGTTTTAAAACCAAATGCTACACCCCAGCAAGTAAACCATATTTGTGATAAAGTAAAAGAACTTGGTCTAAACCCAAATGTTTCGCGCGGGAAAGAAAGAACCATTATCGGCGTCATAGGTGAAGAAGATAAAATACGCGTGCAGCCTCTTGAAGCATTTCCCGGAGTAGAGAAAGTCGTAGCTATCTTAAAGCCGTTTAAATTAGTGAGCAGGGATTTTAAACCCGAGGCTAGTGTTATTGACATTGGAGGCGGTGTTAAAATCGGAGGTAAATCCTTTGTTGTCATGGCAGGCCCTTGTGCGGTAGAAGATAAAGAAATTATACTCAGGATTGCGAAAGAGGTAAAGGAAGCAGGCGCAAAAATTTTAAGGGGCGGTGCTTTCAAACCTCGCACGTCGCCGTACAGTTTTCAGGGACTGGGTGAAGAAGGGTTAAAAATTTTGCAGGATGTGTCTCGCGAGACAGGATTACTCACGGTTTCTGAAGTAATGGATACACGGACTGTGGAATTGGTAAGTGAGTACGTTGATATTCTTCAGGTAGGTGCGCGTAATATGCAGAATTTCGACCTATTAAAAGCGGTAGGTGATTCGAAAAAACCCGTACTGCTGAAACGTGGCATGGCAGCTACCGTTAAAGAACTGCTTATGTCAGCCGAATATATTTGCTCCCGTGGTAATATGAAAGTCATATTATGCGAGCGCGGTATACGAACATTCGAAACTCATACCCGCAATACAATGGATCTTAATGTTGTGCCGGCAATAAAAGAATTGTCTCATTTGCCGGTTATTGTTGACCCATCACATGGTACCGGAAGGTGGGCGTATATTTCTCCTTTGAGTAAAGCCGCTTTAGCGTGCGGTGCAGACGGTGTTATGGTAGAGGTACATTCTGACCCTGAGAACGCGAAAAGTGACGGGGAGCAGTCATTGTTACCCGATAAATTTGCCGTACTGATGCAGGAATTAAGACCCATTGCAGAAGCTGTGGGACGTACTATTTAAGATGTAAAAATATTTTAAGAATATTTGTATTGAATATATAATTGAGATTGCTTCGTCGCTTACACTCCTCGCAATGACCATAAGGTGAACAGTCGCAATGACAGACACAGTTGTCATTGCGATCCGCCAACGGCGGAGAAGCAATCCCAATGAAAACAGCATAAAGGTTTTGGTTATGAATTTTTCAAATAAAAAAGTAGCCATAATAGGACTGGGATTGATGGGCGGCTCCCTGGCACTAGCTCTCAGGCACCGTTTTAAAAAAAAGGTAAAAGTTTACGGCGTGAGCAGGAGTAAATCAAAAATACGCTCTGCAGTCAGAGGAAAAATCATAGATTACGGAACCTGTGACTTGCGTTCATTGCTTAATGAGGAGCACATTGATATTATTTTTATAGCCACTCCTGTAAGCATCGTTAAAAGTTGTATTCGTGATATTGAAAAGCATGCCCAATACAAGGTGATAGTTTCGGATCTTGGAAGTACCAAAGCCCGGCTCCTAAGATGGGTAGACGGGAGAAAATTTAAGAGTGTTGAATTTGTCGGCTCTCATCCTATGACCGGTTCTCATGAATCAGGGCTCGGGGCTGCTCAGGGGGATATTTATAAAGATTGCATGAGTTTTATTACCAAGACATCTAAAACGCCTCGGCGTGCATTAAAAATTATTTCTGCATTATGGGAAAGGCTAGGTGTGCGAACTGTCATTATTAACCCGGATTTACATGATAAGATCGTAGCAAAGGTTAGCCACCTGCCGCATGTCGTTGCTTCGGTCCTTGTTGATAATACATTCCATAGGAATAAAAGATATTCCAAATTTATCGGCCCCGGATTTTTAGATACCACGCGAATTGCACAAAGCGACCCTTCTTTATGGAGCGATATTTTTCTTTCTAACTCACGGAATGTTAAAGGGGAATTGAAAGATTTTAAAAGAAGGATTGATTCGTTTATTTCTATTTTAAACAAAAACGACAGCAAGGTACTTACTAATTTTTTGAAAGATATAAACCGTAAACGTAAAAATATTATTAACCTCTAGTTATTTTGTGATTATAGCAATAGACGGACCGGCAGGTTCAGGAAAAAGTACGGTATGCAAGCGTGTTGCGCGGCGGTTAAATTTGTTTTATCTGGACACGGGAGCAATGTACCGAGCCTTAACTTATTCTGCTTTACGGCAGGATGTGGATCTTACCGACAAAGGCCGCTTAGTTAATCTTGCCAATGATATAAACATCGATTTAAAAGCCTCTAAATCTGGTGAGCAAATAATTTATGTTAATGGGGTTGATGTGACTAAGGAAATCCGACTCCCTTATGTAACAAATAACGTTAAATTCATCGCAAAAATTCCGGGAGTAAGACATCGTTTGGTTGAACTACAGAGAAAAATCGCGCATGATAAAGATGTTATTCTCGAGGGGCGTGATACTACAACCGTTGTTTTCCCGCGTGCTGATTTTAAATTTTACCTTGATGCTGACCAGAAGGAACGTGCGCGACGGCGTTTTATCGAACTGCAGGAGAAAGGTGTTTCAGTAGCGTTTGAAGAAATCCTCGAGGAACAGATAAAAAGAGACGAAAGCGATATCAACCGTTCAGTAAGCCCGTTAAAAAAAGCACGCGGTGTCATTGTAGTAGATACAACGGGGCTTACTATTTCTGATGTAGTGGAAGTGATTATAAATTATGTGAAGAAGTTCAGCTCTGATTGGAACCTTTGGTATGCTTTTATGCAGCTTGTAAGTGTAATTATTACCGCTTTATTTTTTAAGCTGCGCACCTACGGCAGGGAAAATATACCCAAGCGCGGCGGGTTTATCATAGCAACCAATCACTCGAGCCATCTTGATCCTATAATAGCAGGCTCCAGGTGTCCGCGGCAGCTTCATTATTTTGCCAGATTGAGTTTGTTTTCAAATAAGATGTTCGGTTGGCTGATTAGAAGTGTTAATGCCCATCCGATACGGCGTGCAGGTGCAGATAAACACGCATTGTCTTTGGCCGAAAAACTGTTAAAAGAGGGAAAGGGAATTGTTATTTTCCCCGAAGCAACACGTACACGGGACGGCAATCTGCAGAAAGCTAAACCCGGAATAGGTTTTATCATCGGACGGGTGGATTGTCCTGTTATACCTGCTTATATCCACAATACATTTAAAGCTATGCCTCGTGGTTCAAAATGGTTTAAGTCTGTGCCGGTTACAGTTACTTACGGAAAGCCTATTTATTTTTCATTTGATGATAATGTTAATATAAAAAAGAGAAATGAAAGCTATCAAAAAATAGCCGACCAGGTAATGGATGAGATAGGCCAGTTAAAACGAAAGCAGTGTAATGCTTAAGATTTTCGGTCACAATTTGTTAATATAGAAAGATTCTTGTTTTATTGAGAAAAGATTGCAACAACACGATTAACAAAAATTTTAGAAAAAAATAATAGCCACAGAGGACACGGAGGATGCAGAGATTTCTCTGCGGCCTCATTTAAAAATTATTGCGGCAGAAGCCCATATGGCTTGCACGTTAATGAAAAGGAGAAAGAAACTATATCTCCTAAATTAAAATTTCTTTCTCCTTTTCATAATCGTGGTCAGCTGCTTTGATATTAAATTTAAAAGCAGCTGTCTGCCGCAAAGGAAGAAAATGAGGGAGCAGAGTACTCCTCAGTGATCTCTGTGGCTAAATTTTCTTGTGTTAATCTGTGGAATCTTGTGGTTATAAAAGATGTCTCAAGGTGAACTTTTTTGGTTTTTTAATGCTATAGGATTTGTTAACTAAATTTTGATAAAATACAAAGCAGGCCTCATGAATTGTATTGTTACCGAATTTTCAGGATTTTGTCACGGTGTAAAGAACACCATATCGACGATTGAGAAATTATTAAAAGATGAGTCGCAACCGGTCTCGTGCATAGGTCTGCCTGTGCACAATTCCCAGATTACCGAGAAATTAATCACTCAGGGTTTAAACGTGGTAGATAAGGTTGAGGATATTCAATCGGGAATTCTTATTATTCGTGCGCACGGCCTTCCTCCCGAACGGATTGAATATGCAAAAAAGAGGGGCCTAAAGATTGTTGACACAACCTGCAATATTGTTGTAAGGGTTCAAAATATAGCAAAAACACTGCACAGTGAAGGATATACAGTGCTTATTACTGGTGAGCATGAACATCCTGAAGTAAGGGCTATCTACGGCTGTACCCAGGAAGAGGGCATTGTGTGCAGTTCGGTTAATGATGTACGTGCTTTGAAATTGGACGGAAAAGTGGGTGTGGTATCTCAAACAACGTTTTCTGAAAGTATTTTCAGAAAAATTGTAACAGCCCTCATCGAGAGAAATTTTTCAGAGTTAAGAGTATTTGATACAATCTGCAGTACGCTTGCCAAACGTAACACAGCAGCGCAAATCACTGCCTCTCAAGTAGATATGATGCTCGTTGTAGGCGGGAAGATGAGTTCGAACACAAAACGGTTATATGAAGCGTGTAAAAAGATCAACCCTAATACTTATCATATTGAGACTAAGGAAGAGTTCTCGGACGAATGGTTTACTGGGGTTGAGACCGTTGGTATTACGGCCGGAGCGTCAACTCCACAATGGATAATCCATGATATCTGTAATGCGGTAAAGGCAAGATAAATGGTTAAATACAGATATTTCATTTGATTTGCATAGGTTTTATGATATAATTGCAATCTTAAAATTCCATAGAAAAGGGGGAAATTTAAATTGATGGTAGATGAAAAAAACATGTTAAAAGAAGAAAAGGCAGCAGAAAATAAGAAGAAAGGAGATGAGGAGTCTTTAAGTTTTGCCGAATTGTATGAGCAAAGCATAAAAACCTTCCAGGACGGCTCAGTGGTTGATGGTACGGTTGTATCGGTCAGAGACCGTGACGTTTTGGTCGATATTGGATATAAATCCGAAGGGGCGCTTTCTAAAGATGAGTTCAGTAATCCTGAAAATATTACTGTGGGCACCAAAATATCTGTTTTATTAGAATCTTCGGAAAATGACGAAGGAATGATAGTTATTTCAAAGAAAAAGGCCGATAGGATACAATTCTGGGATAACATCATTAATAATTTCTCAGAAGGAAGCCTTATAGAAGGAAAAATATTCAAGAAAGTAAAAGGCGGCTTTATGGTCGATATAGGAATGGAGGCATTTCTGCCTGCTTCTTTAGTTGACCTTAGGCCTACCAGGAATCTCGACCAATTCATAGGTTTGTCCACATCTTTTAAAATAGTCAAAATTAATCATAAACGTAAAAATATTGTGCTATCCCGCAAGGACTTTTTAGAAACTAAGCTCGAGGAAGATAGAACTAAGCTTCTTGATCAGATCACTGAAGGATGCATATTAAAGGGAAAAGTTAAGAACATCACGGATTTCGGAGCGTTTATTGATTTAGGCGGCGTTGACGGCCTGCTGCATATTACTGATATGAGCTGGGGCAGAGTTTCTCATCCGTCTGAACTTTTAGCCATTGGTGATGAAGTGGAAGTAATGGTAATTGGATTTGACCAGAACACAAAGCGTGTGTCACTTGGACTGAAACAGAAGACCCAGAACCCATGGCAGGACGCTGATATGAAATACCCTATTAATTCCAAGGTAAAGGGTAAAGTGGTCAACATATTACCTTACGGAGCTTTTATAGAATTGGAAAAAGGAATAGAAGGTCTGGTTCATATAAGCGAACTTTCATGGACTAAGAAAATTAATCATCCTTCAGAAATGCTTGCCATAGGTGACATGGTCGAAGCCATTGTGTTGAGTGTTGATAAAGAAAACAGGAAAATTGCACTTGGCGTGAAACAGACCGAGGTGAATCCGTGGCTCCTTGTTGAGGAGAAATATGAAGTGGGCAGTATAATTGAAGGCAAAGTAAGAAACATAACGGATTACGGAGTGTTTGTTGAATTAGAGCAGGGCATTGATGGCATGATCCATATATCCGATATTTCATGGCTTAAGAAAGTGAACCACCCGGGTGAATTTTTCAAACGCAACCAGAAAGTCCAGGCAAAGGTTTTAGCTATTGACCAGGGCGCGAGAAAGATTTCCCTTGGAGTAAAACAGTTAGAAGAAGATCCGTGGAAACAACTGGTCGAAAGTCTTCAGCCGGGTCAGATTTCAAAGGGCAAGGTTACTAAAATAGTTAATTTTGGACTTTTCATAGATTTAGGCAATGACATCGAAGGCCTTGTGCATATTTCTGAAATTCCGGAAAACAGGGCTTCAAGTTTAGAAAACCATTATAAAGCGGGCGATGAAATTGACGTAATGATTTTAAAGGTGGATGTTGATAGCAGGAAAATCGCTTTGACTTTAAAAGGTGATGTTTCTGCGGATAAACCTGAAGCAGAAGAGCAAGCACCATCTGAGGCTCAACCGAGTGAAGAGCAGAATGTTACTCCTGAGAGCACGCAAGAGCCCCAGGAAGCACAACCTGAAGCTCAACCTGAGAGTGAAGCTTCTAAACCTGAGCCTAAACCTGAGCCCGCAAGTCCGGAGCAAGAGCCAGTTAAACCTGAGACTGAGACACCAAGCCCTGAAGCTGAGACAACTCAGCCTGAAGAGAAAAAAGAACAAGACACTGACACCAAGGAAAAAACAGAGTAAGTATTGCGTCTCATTCCTAGGATAGATATTTGTTAAAAATTTCATTGCCCATCATTATTATGGTGGGCAATATTTGTTATACGAGAAAGCTCATAGCCCCGCCCTTTCTTGACCATTAAGGTTCCGAAAGGACGGGACATAGCTCAGTAGATTATGAAGTCGGAAGTCAGAAGTCAGAAGTCAGAAATCAGAAATCTGAAGACGGAATTCAGAGGGTGGAGTAAAAAATACTGACCTCTGACATCTGACATCTGACCTCTGATTTCTGCGGGCTCTGTGGCTAATAATCTTTAACAAGAACTATCATGATTGGTATTGAAAAACAAATCCAAATAATAACCCAAGGATGCATAGACGTTATATCAGAAGATGACTTAAGGGCAAAACTCAATCGTTCGATCAAAGCGGGAATCCCCCTAAAAATTAAGTACGGCGCAGACCCTTCCACAGCAGACATACATTTAGGACATACCGTACCATTAAGAAAATTAAGACAGATACAGGACCTGGGACATCAGGTAATTTTTATAATAGGTGATTTTACAGCACGCATAGGTGATCCTTCAGGACGTTCCGAGACAAGGAATATGCTATCAGGTGAGCAGATCGAGGAAAATGCACGTACATATCAGGAGCAGGTCTTTCGTATCCTCGACCCCCAAAAGACAAACGTTGTGTTTAATTCAGACTGGCTCGCAAAATTAACTTCTACTGATTTATTAATGCTGACATCTAAATACACGGTAGCGCGTATACTTGAGCGGGACGATTTTAAAAAACGGTATGAAAATGACAAGCCCATAACAATACTTGAATTTTTATATCCGCTTCTTCAGGGTTATGATTCGGTTGCATTGGCCTCTGATGTGGAAATAGGGGGCACAGACCAGAAATTTAATTTACTTGTGGGCCGGGCATTGCAGCGTGATTACAACCAGGAAGCGCAGGTGGTACTTACGCTTCCTTTAATAGAAGGTACGGACGGTGTGCAGAAGATGAGCAAAACGTTCGGAAACAGCATCAATATCAATGATACATCAACGGACATGTTCGGAAAGATAATGTCAATCCCAGATTCTTTAATTGTTAAATATTATAAATATTTAACTGACAAGAAGGATGAAGGAATTAAGAAAATAGAGAAGGACTTAAAGTCAAAAGGAGTAAATCCCCGCGATATTAAGGTAAATCTTGCTAAAGATATAGTTTCGTTTTATTTTAACTCTGATGAAGCTTCCAGAGCGGTTGAAGAATTCAACAGGATTTTCCGGGATAAAGGAATTCCTGACGATGTTCCAAGAATTGGGTTGGATGATAAAAAAATAAATTTAGTAAGTTTATTAGTTGATTATAAACTGGTCAAAAGCAAAAGCGAAGCACGCCGGATGATTACACAGGGCGGGGTAAGGATAGACAATGAAAAGATAATTGACATTGATGCTGTCCTAAACATTGATAAAGAAATACTCGTCCAGTGCGGCAAGCGTAAATTCGCCAAGTTTTATAAAAGTTAGTTTTAAAGTTATGGTCTATGAATATCTCGACCATAGTGCAGATATAGGCATTAGGGTTACTTCAGACAGCATAGAAAATGTTTTTTCGGAAGCGGCACGAGCACTTTTTAACATTATGTATGAAGCTCGTGCTGTTTCTCCGTTTCAGTCTTACGAACTCCGCATACATTCTACATCCATCGAATTCCTCATTGTTGAATTTTTAAATGAAATAATATCTTTAATTGACAGAAAAGAAGTGTTTTTTTCCTGTTGTGATAATGTAATTTTTTTAGATTCACCGGAGCGTAAAACTTTGAGTTGTGTATTGAAGGGTGAGGTGCAAAATTTAGATAAGCATGAAGTTAAAACAGAAGTCAAGGCAGCCACGTATTCAGGTTTGTTTTTTAGGAAGGAAAACGACAAATTTATCTTTCAGTGTTTGTTGGATATTTAAAAAAGATTACAAGTCATCACAGGGCATAACAAGGCATAACAAGAGAATGCAAGTATAGAAGATTAAAGTTATGGACGGTTATGGAAGGTTATGGAAAGTTTTGGGAGGTTACAAAAATTTACACAAAGTGCACTATGCAACTTTCCATAACATCCCATAACATTCCCCAACCTGCCTGCAGTGTAATACGTCAGGCAGGCTTTCCGTAACTTAAGCAATCTGAAGAAAATATGGATTTAAGTACAATCAAAATTAACAAAATTTCTGATGTGGTTTGGGAAATCCCTCAGCAGGGGCCTATGAGGAGCAGTGTCAGAATCTACGGCAATCAAGATACGATTAATGAATTTAAGCGTGAGATAACAGGAAATGTTCAATGGAGCTCACTCAGGCAGTTAGTAAATGTTGCTCAACTGCCCGGAGTCATCAATCCCGTGATTGCAATGGCTGACGTTCATCCAGGATATGGATTCCCCATCGGAGCTGTGGGCGCGTTCGACATTGATCAAGGAGTGGTGAGTGTAGCGGGCGTAGGTTTTGATTGTAATTGCGGCGTAAGAGTACTAACCACAAATTTAGAAAAAAAAGATATTGCACATCATCAGGAGCATTTGGCAAACAGCCTTTTTAATAAAATACCTGCGGGAGTAGGGTCAAAAGGAACTCTCAGGTTAAATACACAGGAGTTAAACAGGCTCTTGCGTGATGGGGCTGAGTATATAATAAAGAAGGGGTACGGCATCCAAGATGATATTGAATATATCGAGGAAAGGGGCAGGCTCGATGGTGCAGATCCGGCCAACGTGAGTCCCAAGGCCAAAGAGCGCCAGTTTAAACAGGTGGGTACTCTTGGCTCAGGCAACCATTATCTGGAAGTGCAGTATGTTGAAGAAATTTATGACCGTGACGCTGCCCGTGCTTTCGGCCTTGAGGAAAATCAGATTACGATTGCTATTCACTGCGGCTCGCGCGCACTTGGGCACCAGATAGGTACTGATTATCTTAAGGTTTTAGCTTCTGCCACAAATAAATATAAAATTCCAATACCGGATAAAGAACTTGTGAGTGCGCCCGTTAAGAGTCCTGAAGCGCACCAGTATTTATCCGCAACCGCGTGCGCGGTCAATTGCGCATTTGCAAACCGTCAGGTGCTCGGGCATTTGGCACGAAAAGTATTTTGCGATATTTTCTCAGTTGAATATGAAGAAATAAAAATGCTTTATGACGTGGGTCACAATAACGCTAAAATCGAACTTCACAATGTCGGGGGCAGGCAGAGAAAAGTGTTGATACACCGCAAAGGTTCGACACGCGCACTGGGGCCCGGAGGTGAAGATTTACCCGATGCGTACAGAGAAACCGGACAGCCCGTACTTGTTGGAGGAACAATGGGAACTGCTTCATATGTATTACGCGGAACCAGGAGCGGAATGGAATCTACTTTCGGAAGCGCAGTTCACGGAGCCGGACGTAAAATGTCAAGGCACGAAGCTAAAAAAAAGTGGCGCGCGCGTGAATTAATTGATGACTTACGCGGAAAAAACATTATAATAAAGGGCGTGTCTTTTTCAGGAATTTCCGAAGAAGCGCCTCTTGCGTATAAAGACGTTGATGAGGTAGTTGATATTGTTCATACTGCAGGGGTAAATTTAAAAGTGGCGAGGCTTAAGCCATTAATTTGCATAAAAGGCTAAGAACATTTTATTCAAAAAAACACACAAATTAATAATAGGACGCAGAAAAACGTCCCTAGAGATTGCGAAGCAATCTCAGGGATTAAATCCTCCTTAGGAATTTCGTAGAAATTCCAAGGACAATATCCCGGGAATTCTGCGAATTCCACGGGGCGGAAATCGCTTTGCGATTTCACGGGACAGATTTTCAGGATATTTTTTAAAAAAATAGAAAAATCTGCGGGGCGAAGCCTCCTGTAAATCCCCGCCTGCCGTAGCGAAGCGGCGGGCAGGTGCGAACCAAAAATTATAAGGGTGAGAGACTTAGAGAATGATAAGTGTTAGGAATTTATCTAAACGTTACGGAACCGTGGAGGCCATAAAAGGGGTCTCGTTTGAAGTAAAAGAGGGTGAAATCCTCGGGTTTCTGGGGCCCAACGGCGCTGGCAAAACAACCACTATGAAGATACTTACGGGTTTTTTCCAGCCCACCTCAGGAAGCGTGGAAATCGGAGGCATGCCTTTAGATAAACACCTCATAGAGATTAAGAGAAAAATAGGGTACCTGCCCGAGAATGCACCGCTTTATTCTGACATGCGTGTGAGTGATTTCCTTAAATTTTCAGCCAGGGTAAAAGGTGTTCCCTTTAGAAGGCGCAAAAAAAATATTTCCCAGGTAATTGATGAATGCTCTCTTCAGTCAGTATACAAAAGGCTGGTCAGAAACCTTTCAAAAGGATTCAGACAGCGCCTTGCTCTTGCACAGGCACTCATCGGCGATCCCGAGATTTTAATACTGGATGAACCCACAATAGGCCTCGACCCAAAGCAGATTATTGAAATACGTGAATTAATCAAGAAAATGGCAGGCAAAAAGACCGTGATATTAAGCACGCACATTCTGCCTGAGGTAAGCATGATTTCAAACCGTGTGATAATTATTAACAATGGGCGTATTGTTGCGAGCGGTTCACCTGATAATCTGCATGAGAAGCTCAGAGCGTCCAATGAAATTTTTATTTTAGCCCGCGGGGATGAAGAGACAGCTCTAAATCTTATCAAGTCTGTTCCCAATGTTTTAAGCGTGCGTGTGGAGAAAAGGACTGATGACGGGATCGAATATATTGTTGATTCTGAAAAAGACGCGGATATACGCCCCGAGCTTGCCTCTGCAATAGTTAAAAGCAGAAAGAAGTGCCAGCTTCTCGAGCTAAGGACAATTTCCATGTCGCTCGAAGATATATTTCTTAAGCTTGTTACTAAGGAGGATAATGTCTGATGCGTAACATTCCGGCAATTATTTCAAAAGACGTGAGGTCTTATTTTTCATCTATTATCGCTTATATCGTAATAGCGATATTTCTGATTATCTCAGGTTACTTTTTCTTCTCACTGATGAGTTTTTTCAGTATTATGTCGTTTCAGGTTACGCAGCAGCCCTACTACCAGGGTGCTTTAAACCTGACAGAGGCAATCCTAACGCCGCTTCTTATGAACGTTTCAATTGTCATGCTGTTTATGATTCCCATGATAACCATGAGGTCTTTTTCTGAGGAGAAAAAAAGCGGCACAATCGAACTTCTTTTCACATATCCTTTAACTGATTTCGAAATCGTGACAGGTAAATTCTGCGCCGTGCTTGGGGTGTTTTTTGTAATGTTAATGCCGCTCCTCCTTTACCCGGTATTGATATCCGTGGTGGGCGGTACTTTTGAAGTCACTACGTATCTGGCAGGCCTGCTCGGGCTGGTGCTTATGGGCATGAGTTTTCTGTCATTGGGCATTTTTGTCTCGTCATTGACAGAAAACCAGATTATTGCTGTTGCAGTCTCGTTCGGGTCACTTTTGCTTTTCTGGATAATAGGATGGTCTTCGAGTTTTGCGCCTAAAAGTCTTACCGCGGTTTTAACTAATATTTCAATAATAGAGCATTTTAAAAATTTCGCCCAGGGGTTAATAGATACACAGGATATAGTTTTTTATGTGCTTTTCATTATGTTTTTTCTCTTTTTTACGTTACGTACATTAGAGTCCAGGAGCTGGAGAGGATAATGGGAAAGGTTATAAATAAAATCAATTCATTCATCATAGGAATAGCCATAGTGCTTTTTGTGATTGTGGCATTGGTGTTTCTGCTCGAGGAATCCCTCGCCGTGCCTTTCCAGATAATGTTTCACGTTGCTGCTTTTATGACTCTGTATTATATATTGGCAAATATTTTAAATGTGCTGCGCAGCTTAAGGAGAAGGTCAGTCCGGGAGAGCATAAGCCTTGTGATTTTAATACCTGTTGTATTCGGGGTCTTTGCGTTTATTTATTTGATAGCTGATGGGCATAAAGTCAGGTTTGATTTAACTGCCAGCAAAAAGTTCTCACTTTCGCCCCAGACAATAAATATTTTAGATAATCTCAAGGAGAAAATTACGGTCCTGGCTTTTTACAAAGACGCACAGCCTGGCAGGGAGTTTCTTAAAGCAGGGCTTGAGCAGTACAAATACCATTCTGAAAGAATAGAATATGAGTTCATTGACCCTGACAGGTATCCGCAGAGGGCAAAGCAGTACGGTATTGAAAATTACGGCGAAGTAATTGTGATGAGTGATAAGAGGCGTGAGAAGCTCAAAGATGTTGCCACAGAGGAAGAATTGACCAATGCAATACTTAAAGTAACCACCCAGGAGAAGAAGGTTCTTTATTTTGTAAAGGGGCACGGAGAACCTCAGCTAGATGATATGGAACGTGGAGGATACGGACTGCTCGCACAACATTTGATCATGGAAAATTATGAGGTCAAAGAAATATCCCTGATGCGAACGCCTGAGGTACCTGCCGATGCGTCGTGTCTTATCATGGCCGCACCCAAGACCGACCTTTTCGATAATGAAATATGGCTCCTGAATAAATATGTGCTGGAGTACGGCGGAAGCCTTTTAATATTAGCAGATATTGAAGTGCCCAGTACATTACGTGAGCTTCTTGCAAGCTGGGGAGTCACGTTGGGTAAAGACATGATTATTGATAAGATGAGCCAGCTATTTGGAGCCAGTTATGAAATGGCAATAGTAGGTAAATATGAACCTCATGAAATTACTGAAAATTTCAATGTGGCTTCATTTTTCCCCGCATGTTCTTCTCTGACTCTGGCAGATGAGATGCCTGATGAATTTACCGGACAGTACCTTGCATGGAGCGGTGCAGGAAGCTGGGCAGAGACAAATCTTGAGATGCTCGAGAAGGAAGATAAATCTGTATTAGATGAAGATGATAAAAAAGGGCCTATTCCCTTAGGTGTTGTGCTTACAAAAGAGATAACAAAGCCTGAGCCTGCTGCATCGGATAAAGGTAATGAGGATTCGGAAGCTGGTGATAATCAGACAGATGAGGCCCCGGCCCAGGATAAGAAGGCTGATAAAAGAACGGCAAAAGTAGTGGTGTTCGGTGATTCTGATTTTGCATCGAATGCACACCTTCGTTTATCAGGCAATAAAGACCTTTTTCTTAATACACTGGCCTGGCTGTGCGGTGATACGACTTTAATATCAATACGGCCCAAACAAGTAGATGCTACGCCCCTATACCTGACCAAGGGGCAAAGCCGCATGTTGTTTTTCATTCCCGTGGTATTCTTTCCCGCATTTTTTATTATGGTAGGCGTATCTATTTTTATCCGGAGGAGAAGAGTGTAAGATGAATTTTAAGAAAGTAATTATTTTCTTTCTTCTTTTCAGCCTGCTTTCCTATTATTATTTCCACCACGAACTCGAGAAACGATCCCAAGAGACTGAGATTAAATCCAAAGAGAAAAAAATCCTTTTGCTTGACGATGCGGATTTTATTCATTACCTATCTCTTGAGTACGAGGGAGTTGATATTGAAATGGAAAGAGAAGAAGGGGATGAGTGGTATATAAAAGAACCTGTGACTGATAATGCAGACGGGTTTGTTGTGAACGGTATTATATCCACATTGCAGATAGATAAAAAGGTGAGGGATTTGACTGATACGCAGTTTGATTATACCACGATCGGTCTCCAGCCTCCCAAAATACGGATAGGAATAGGCTATGGTGACGTAAGGCGGTATTTACTTTTAGGGGATGAGACATACGTAGGGTCTGATTATTATGCAAGGTGGGAAGATACTGAGGAGGTATTTTTAGTCAGTGAGAATTTTTTTAAGCTGTTCAAAAAGGATTTATATTCCCTGCGCCAGAAGACACTGTTTACGTATGATTTCAATGCAGTTAATGAATTCACCATAACCCTTAGGGGCTCAGCAGTGAGGATCGAGAAGATAGCCACTGAAAGGGGTGAGGAATGGTGGATTGCCGAGCCTTACGAGAACAGGGCAAATTTTGAACTGGCTGAGGAGTTTTTGCACAATTTGCGCGGAGTTATGGTGAGTAAGTTTCATGATGATATGGAAATTGATGATAAGGTTACGGGGCTAAAGAAGAAAGAAAATATGTTTACGGTAAAATTCGATGAGTCACAGGAGACCTTGTACTTTGGTTCTAAGTCGGAGGATGAGAAAACATATTATGCTTATTTAGAATCAAAAGGGGTGGTGATTTCTCTTGCAGCGGATAAGATAGATTCCCTTAAGAAAGATTATGATTATTTCCTCGATACGAGGATATATTCGTTTGACGTGAACAATGTAGGAAAATTTGTTTTTAGAAAAGACGAACGCCTTGTTACTTATGAGAAGAAGAACCGCGTCTGGCAGAACGTTGAGGCTCCCCCTGATGTTCAAGCAGAAAGAGAGCAGGAAGGCATGGACGAGGGGGAAGATATTTCAATGATTGTTGATGAGATAGTGAATTTTTGCTCTGAGCTCAAATATGATATGATTCTTGCGCCTGAAGTGAATGAGGCTAACGAGCAGGTACCCGTAGTTGAGCCTGAAAATTTAATATGCTCACTAGGGTTTTTTATTAATGGGCGGGATGAAGAGATAAATTTAAACCTTTTTGCCAAAGACAATCTTTATATAGTAAAAGAAGACAAAGACCCCAACTACTTCACCATCACCCCGGAAGACTACGACATGTTGAACCAAATGCTCAAGCTGATTCTGTAAAAAAAAATAGCCACAGAGGTCGGAGGTCAGACGTCAGAGGTCAGAGGTCAGAAGTCAGAGGCCTGATGTCTGTATTCATTACTCAGCCCTCTGAATTCTGTTTTCCGAATTCTGATTTCTGAAATCCGACTTCCGACTTCTGATTTCAGACTTCTGAATTCTGTCTTCAGTCTTCATAATCTACTGAGCCGTAATTATTTAGCCGATTGAGTAAAAAAGTTAATAAAATTGTATTTGTTGCC
>CAZLCT010000024.1:0-27498 GCA_964558015.1 uncultured bacterium
ATTTAGCTGAAGAGTGTGCTATGCGTGGGAAAAAGGAAGAGGATGTTTCTTTTGTTACTGACGAAGACGGTCTTACGGCTGGTGATCCTGAGATATTACGAGCCATGGTTTTTAAGACGCTATCACGGAAACACCAGTGGCCAGTTCCCCGCGTTTCAGCCGCGATTCGCGATGATGCCGGTGTTATTATCACGGAAATCAATGATCTTGGTGTAGGTGAGCATGCTGAGAACAAACTAATTTTTAAAGTACTTAAAAGAGAACTTGAGAAAAAGATATGGGATAAAAATGAGAAAGAAAATTTACGTATAAATATTAAAATACTTGAAGATAGTGCAAAAATAAACAAGATAAATGGTGATAAGAAAGAATTAAAGGATCTAATATATATTGCACGTACATTAGGTAATCCATTTAGAGGAAAAACCGTATATGTACTGATGCGGCCGTGCCGGTTATGTATTAGGCGATTAAAAATGCTGGGGGTGGAACGAATATTTTTTATGCATGAGCATGTTGACCCGCAGTTTATAGATTGGAGCAAAAAAGCGGCTAGCGCTAGCGGTATTGAGGTGCTTCAGGTTGAAGATAATTCCGGTGTACCGAGTAAATATATTGTTAATAACTTTTTCAACCTTTGCAAAAAAGAAGGTTTTGATGATTTGCAGGATTTAATACGAGCTTTATACGTTAATGCATTTAAGAATGGCTATGATTATGAAAAATCATTCCGGAATAGGTTGGATAAAGTATTAATTGAAATTATGGAAAAAACAAGTATAAATCAATTACGCAATGCTATTGAATCGGAATTTCAGGAAGAGATTGAGGAATTTATGAAAGGTGAAAACGCGACTCAGTTTTATACACTCGATTATGTTTTAGATAATCTAACATTTCACGGTACATCAGGTATAAGAGGATGTGCAGGGATATTAGAATATATCGCTCCTTATTTGGCTCATGCAATTGTTGATTTAGTCAAAAAGCAATCTCTTAAGAAGATAATTTTAGGGTATGATACGCGTGAATCATCCCGTAAGATCGCGTGTATAGTTTCGAGTATATTAGCCCAAAATGATATAGAAGTGGTTTTTCTTGATAAGCCAATTCCTTCTCCTATGATTTCTTATGAAATTGCTTTTCAAAATCGAAGTATCATAGATGATTCTGAAATTGCCGGTATAATGATAACAGGAAGTCATAACCCCTCTGGTGATAATGGCTTTTGTCCTCGCAACGCTTCGGGAGCTGTTAGGATTGACAATTCGGATATAAAAACATTCCTTAAAGAGGAGTGCAGAAAAATAAGATCTCCTCAGTTTAGGTATGATTTTACTGAAGAAGATGCACCTCAGGGAATTTCAGTAATTGCTGATCCTTATAGGGAAATCCTTAAGCATATTATTGATGATAATAAATTGGTTAATGAAATAATTGCCCGTCAAGAGGAATTGGGCATTGATTATTCAAGATTAAAAATTTTATATGATTCAATGAACGGAGTAGGTGCATATGTAGTTCCTAAAGTTTTAAGAGAATTTGGATTTGATGTAGTGCAAATAGATAAAGAGGGGGAAAAGGTTGATGAACCATTTGAACCTACTATAAAGAAGACTGATAGGAAACCGTATCCAAACCGTGAACGGATTGCTGATTGGATGCTTTGGATGAAAGAGCAGGAATGTAATTTTGTTTTATCAAATGACGGTGACGCTGACCGGTTCGCTGCTGCGGATAAAGGATTCCTTGATTGGAATGAATTGTTTATATTGTTGCTTGATTATTACGGAAGATTAGGGCTTTTTAAAAAACATGGGTTTACGCATATTGTGGCAACTCATACCACAACAGGGGCACTTGAGCAATTAGCAGATAGATATGGGTTAGAAGTCCGACGTGTTCCCGTAGGGTTTAAGTTTATTTCGGCGGAAATTAAGAAAATAGAAGAAGGAGGAGGTAAGGTATTTGGAGGTTTTGAAGGAAACGGAGGTATGGTTTTACGGTTTGATAAATTTGTTGTTGATAAAGATGGGGTAGTTGCCAATTTGTTATTTTCTTTATGGTAATAAAAGTATTCATACGGATATTATGGATGCATATCAGAGAAACGGTATTAGTAAAGATTTTGGATATATGCAGGAAGTAATTGTGCCGGTTACTGATAAGCTGGATAAAGATAAAAGAGGAGAAATGACAGGGACAAAGAAGTACTTGGCTACTGTTCGAAATTTAAGCGTTACATTTCTGGGGCGTGAGATAGATATAAAGGAAAGTATTTTTATCGATAATAAAAATAAATTCAGAAAGATTGCCTTTACTGATGGAAGCTGGTTTATTATGAGAACCTCAGGAACAGAAGGAAACAAGGTCCGGATTTATGATGAAGCTCCAAATGTTAAATTGAGAGATAGTTTAGTCATTGACCTTCTTAGAAGTTATTATAAAGAATGCGATAAATATATGAGTATTAAATCAATTAAGAAATCAGAAGACTATTTTAAACAATGGCTACTGCAGAATTATTCACGAAATACAGCGGATTCATTAACAGATTTTTTTGTCGAACGTAAATGGGGAGAGTATAGAATAATTACAGATATTGAAGATATAACTTCTTATTGTTTGGGAGAGGATCGTTCAGTAGTACATCTTGCAATTTATAAGAAAAATATTACTCAGGAATTTGTTGATGCTTTAGGATGTTTTGTTAAAAGCCATGATGAAGTTGTGGTTTATTTGGAAGATGAGAATCTCATACCAGGTAATTTATTGTTTCAGTTAAAATCGCTCCCAGGGGTTAGGGTTGAGCCGGGTTATTCGAAGGGGAAATATAATGTTCGGCTTAATTTTGGTGATATTGTTCGCAGCATGCAGGGTGCTACCAGCAGGATGCGTGTTATTGCAGAGGAGCATATTCTAAAAATAATCTCAAATGAATTTGATCCCGAGGCACGCCCTATTATGTTTTTGCCTGTAAATAGACGGAATTTATATGACCCTGATGCAGAGTTGGGCTTACTTTTCTATGCCTTTTTAAATAAAGACGAACTTGAGAAAAGAGATGGATGTACGATAAAGAGAACTATACTGCCAAGCGGCATAAAAGTTTATCAGCATAATTTTATGAGTTTTACTAATATGGATATCATAGGCATAGTAGCAGAATTTGTTAAGAAGAGTATTGAGAAAGTCAAGGCTCACAAATCATTTGGTATTGCTGCCTAAACTGGAGATTTATTAAATAGTAAAACTTGTAACATTAATATTGACAATAAGTTACAAATATCATAGAATCTTTAAATATAATTTCTATAGAAATAAGATTAATTATTAAAAAGGTTAGCAATTTTTATTATGGTATAATATTAAGTTAATTTTAAAAGCTTTAAATATCTTTTGAGATACTATTTTTTAGTAACAAAAGGAAAATAATGACTGCTGATAATAGAATTAAAATATTACCTCCTAGGGATAAAGATTTTAAAAGGTACAAAAAAGGCAAAAAGATTTCTATGTTACCATCAGCTTCACCATCAGCCCTTTTTAAAACAGTAATGTCCAGATATTCTTTTAAGCGATTTTCAATCAATCCGGTTATTTTTCTTGTGCTTACAGTATTACTTACTTTTTCGTTAACATATACTTGCAGCCTCTTTATTGTATGGGAAGAAGGTAATTTATTATATCCTTCTATCTGGATTAGCGGATTTACCGTTCTTGTTTTTGATCTCGTTTTACATGTGCTTTGCGCTATTCTATACCCTATTACAAAATCATATATTCTAAAAGAGACTGATTTAGAATCAATACCCGCATGTGCGATTGTATATCCAGTGAGAAATGAGTCAGTAGGACTTTATGAAAGGATATTGTATACTCTTGAGAATAATAATTTACCAAACGTTACACTTTGTTTTTTAAGTGACTCTTCACCGGAGTATTTTGAATATGAGAGTAGTACTGTTAGCAGACTTCGTAAAAAATTTGGAGAGAAAAGGATTTATTATTGGCACCGACCAATACCATACGATGCAAAACCTGGAAATATTAAAGGTTGGTTTAAGCATCACCATCAAGAATATAAGTATTTTTTTGTGTGTGATGCAGACTCTATGCTTCCTCGGGGAGCACTGCTTAAATTATTAAGAAAGGCTGAGCATCCTGAAAATTCGGATGTTGGTATTTTTCAAACTCATATTGAAGTGGCGCATGCAAAAACACTTTTTAGTAAACATCAAGCACTAGGAGTTCATATCTCGCAGAGATTATATACTGATGTCAAACAAAGAATTTTCGGGACCGCACTTTCATTCGGCCACGGCAATCTTATAAGGACAAGTGCTTTTCTTTTAATCAATGTTCCGCCTGGTGTGCTCAGTCATGATATTTGGGATATGACGCTCCTCAATCAAAAAGGGTATAAAACTATCTTTTGTCCTGATGTTATAAGCTATGAAGAAGTCCCGAGTAATTATCTGGAAATGAGGCGCCGTGATAGAAGATGGATTAAAGGAAATTTTCAATCAGCACCTTTGCTTTTTAAAAGAGGGCTTTCACTTGGCACGAGATTTTATCTTTTTTACGGCGTGTTTATGTATACAAGTCAGCCTATATTTCTTTCGTGGATTATTTTTAGTGTATTCGGAAATTCAACGGTATTCGGGCAATTTTTATTTTTTAAGCCCATCATGGGTAGCGGTATGAATCCTCTTTTTATTGAAGTTTATTATTTTACAATTTTTATTATTGGACTTGTTTTTTTACATAAATTTTTATTTTGTAAAACCCCTAAAGATATTATGTACGTAATCAAAGAAATAATGTTATCGACAATTATATCCTTAAATAATATTGTATATCACACAATTGATATTATATTTATAGCTTTTAAAAAAATACGATGGGTCCCAATGAAAAAGGATCCTTATGGTACGTTAACTTTAAATAAAACGGTTAGACATATGTGGCCTGGAACATTCATAGGCATCTGGCTTACATATTTTGTTTTTAATTATTGTCCTTCAGTAACAATATTAATATTTCCGATTTTAATTAGTTTTGTATCAAGTATACCTATTATTTATATTACATCTTTTCCTTTTTCAAGGTAAAGTTTAAGTTACTATTTCACAATTGACCTTAATAATTTTTAAGGAGATTTAATTTATGATAGAAAAAGAGGACTCAAAAATTATTCCCGAGTTACTTGATGAATTAGAGCAAGAAAGACATGCACCAGATCTATTTACAAAGAATAAAAGAACTGGTAATAATTGGAAAATGATACGGCGGTTCATACTTTTGCTTTTTATAATCGTTTTATGTTTTATGATTATAAAAATTGATTTTCCTATTACCGGTACTGCTCATGTTATTCCCTCGCAGCTCCTGCCTGTTGAAGCCTTAGAATCGGGAATTATTGAAACAATAAATGTAAAAAGTGGTGAAAAAGTTGTTAGCGGAGAAGAGATTGCATCTTTAAATAATTATCAGCTTATAAATGAAATGCAGGAATCAAAACTTAAAATGGAGATGGTTAGGAAGAAACTTCTTCAATTGGATAGAAATAGAAATTATTTGCGAATCGTTGTGAATAATCATGAGGAATTATATAGAGATGAAATTATAGCGCGCTCAGAACTTGAGAAGGTAAAATTGGATTATACTCAGGCATTGCAGGAATATCAGATAAATCAGGATGAAATGCAGACACTTCGCAGTAAAATTAACTACTTGCAGGAAGCCATAAAGAATTTAAGGATCATCGCTCCTATCTCAGGCATAGTGCTTACTAAAATTGAAAATAAACTTGGAACTTTTGTGAGGAAAGGGGATGAAATTTGCCAAATCGGAAGCATGGAAAATTTCTTAATGGAGCTTCCTATCAATGAAAAATATATAGACCGTATTGCTATAGGAGAGGACGCTACTATTCGTTTTTCTGCATTTGCTCATAAACCGGTTCGGGGCAAGGTCATAAAGGTTCAACATACAGCATGGGAAAAATTAAAAAAAGTGCTTGTTAAGGAAAGGGTTATAAATGTTTACATAAAGCCTCAGCATGTATCTATGCCTGTTAAGCCAGGAATGACTGCTAATATAAAAATTCATAGTGGTAGAATTTACTTAAGATGGATGAAAGCGAGTGGAAAGGAAATTTGAAAATTTTATTTTCTTATAAGGTTAATTAATAGAGTCTTAGTAAGATTTAAATTTTAGTCAGAAATAAATTTTCAGATTCAGCCGTTGTTACATGATATTCATATAACAATTGAAGACGTTTTTGACGGATGTGATTTAGGTGAAGAATGGCGTCAATTACATCGCCACTTGTAGAGCGGGTGTTTTTAAAACGTTTCTTTTGAAACTCAAGAATTTTTTCATTTTTATTTATTATTTCTTCCACATCTTTAATTTGTTTTTTCTTATCTGAAATACGAGGATATAATTTTCGCAAACGGTATTCAGTGTCTTCTGTTAAAATTAACTGGTTAGAATCGGTGGAAGTCTTTATTTGATAGTTACTTAAGTTAATAGAAATCCATTGATTGAAATTTGTATATTCGTGAATAACCTTTAGCAATGGTTCAACGCTAACAGATGTTTTTAAGTCTTGATTTAATAATTTATTAAATGTAGTTTTTTGAACTTCAAATTCGAGATTCATTTCTTGTAGGTTTTCTTTTGATTCAGCGAGAATTGTTTCGACTTGCATTAATTCGACTTTTGAAAGTATTCCTTTGTCGTAGAACTTTTTTATGCTTTCATAATGGGAATTTAATTCATTAATTGTATCTTGTTGAATTTGAATTAATTCTTGTTGCTTTGAAAGTGAATAATAAGCCAGTTTTATTTTATGTTCGATTGTATATTCAAAAGTATGAAACGCATTTTCTTTTATTAAAAATTCTCGAAGAGTGGTATTGTAAAATGTAACAAATGGCTCAGTTTGATAAAGTTCCGATTGGATTATTTCATTAGCATTGACTGTTTCTAATATGCCCTTGAAAAGGTCAGAATTTTTGTAATATAGGGATGCTTGGCTAATAAATTTTTCTTTTGCTTCTTTTAGTTCTTCGTTAACTTTAAGTAATTCAATTTTAGTTTTATTAAATTGAGTATCATTTGTTTTTGCTATATTAATGCTTTGCTTTAAACTTAACAGAGTTGGAGGGTCTGCTTTTAATACCGAAGGAAAAGATAAAAATATTGCTCCGAGTAGTATTATAAAGATATGCTTTATTGATTTATGGAATTTGATATAAGTCATTTTAATATAATGGCTTGTTAATATTTTTACTATTTAAGCATAGTGTTAGAAATTGTCAAGTCTTCTCTTTCAAGGTTGTATATAATTTTTTTTAAATATATTTATGGTTTATGTAACTACTTTTAGATAAACAAGAAAGAAAAATTAATTGTTATTTATGCCAATTTAAAATAAAGATAAAAATTTATAAAGTATTTATTTTGAATAGCTTATATTAAAATATATTCAGAATTTGTAAAATTGTAAATAATATGATATTATAATACTTAATTCTCATACCAAAAAACTTATTTTTTTATTCTTCATATAAATAGAAAATCAGAACCTAATAAAAAAAATTATGAAAAACAAAAAAGAGAAAATATTACTCCATAGTTGTTGTGCTACATGCTCTCCTTATGTCATAAAAGTTTTAACGAAAGATTTCCGTCCTACTATTTATTATTACAATCCCAATATACATCCATATGAGGAGTATCTCAGGCGGCGGTTAGATATTGAGGGATATGTGAGGAGCATAGGGCTTGATTTTATAGAGGGCGAGTACGATAAGTATCGATGGGATTATATGACCCAAGGCCTGGAACACGAACTTGAGGGGGGTGCCCGTTGTGAAATTTGTTTTAAATTAAGGCTTAACAAAGTAGCTTTATATGCTGTTAATAATGGTTTTAAATGGTTTGCAACCACATTAACAGTAAGCCCCCACAAAAACAGCCGCCTCATTAATCGTATATGCGAAGAGCTTGCTGAAGATTATGGCATTAATTATTATAAGGCAGATTTTAAAAAGCATGATGGTTTTAAGATCAGTGTTCGTATGGCAAAAGAGCTTGATTTTTATCACCAGGATTATTGCGGATGCCTTCCTTCACTGAAACAAGTGAGAGAGAGAAAACGTATGAGAGAGGAAGTTGCTCATCAGTCCCACCAGATAGTTTCACCCAGTAATGTTTAAAAAAATATTTTTTACCTTCCTCAATTTATAATTATACTGAGTAAAAGAAATTGAAAAAGAGGGCTAATTGTGTATAATTATTTTGTATCTGTTTATTATTTTTATAATTAAAATATTTTTATTGTATCTTTAGATATTCCCATTTTCTAAAAGAATTTAAAATTTAAGAAAAAGGACTGCCATGATATTACCAAAAAAAGCTTTTCTTACAAAAGGTGTAGGTGTTCATAAGCATAAGCTTTCAAGCTTTGAGAGTGCTTTGCGAAACGCAAAGATTGCACAATACAATTTAGTTCGCGTATCTAGTATCTTTCCTCCATATTGCAAGCATATACCGAGAGATGCAGGCCTGAAATATTTAACACCCGGGCAGATTGTTTTTTGTGTTTTGTCTGAAAATGCAACAAATGAGCCTAATAGATTAGTGGCATCATCTATTGGAATGGCAATTCCTAAAAATCCTGAACATTACGGATATCTTTCTGAGCATAGCAGTTTTGGTGAAACGGAAAAAAAGGCTGCTGATTATGCTGAAGATTTAGCGGCTAGTATGCTTGCTGCGATATTAGGCGTACGTTTCGACCCTGATGCGAGTTACGATAAGAAGAAAGAGCTTTGGAAAATAAGCGGTGAAATTGTTAAAACTACTGCTATCAGCCAATCTGCCCGTGGTGATAAAAACGGACTTTGGACCACAGTTGTTACTGCTAGCGTATTTATAATATAATACTTACCTCAATAAAATGACACGCAAAAAAAAGCAAACTTTTCTCCATAGAGAAAAGCTCCCTAATAGTTTTTTAGGTCAAAGAAACTCATATAAGTCATCACGTATCGTCATACTTCCAGTTTCATACGAAGGAACTGTCTCTTATGGCCGGGGTACTAAAAATGCTCCATCTTCCATAATTCATGCTTCACGATACATTGAATGGTATGATGAAGAAATTGATAAAGAGTTATGCAAGAATGTTGAGATACATACATTCCCCGAAATTAAGGAAAACATTTCCACTCATCCGCGGAAGCTTGTAAGTAATATTTATAAAAAGGCAAAAAAAGTACTTAACGATGAAAAGTTTATCTGTACATTGGGGGGAGAGCATACAGTTTCTGTTGGAGTAATCCAAGCATACCTGGAGAAGTATCCTGATATGACTGTTCTTCAACTTGATGCACATGCTGATTTAAGGGAAAAATATGAGGGAACAAATCATTCACATGCTTGTGTTATGTATCACTTTATAGATAAGGGGCATACTGTTCAGGTTGGTATTCGAAGTTTATCTGGCGAAGAGATGGCGACTATACGAAAGAAAAAACTAGAAGTTTTTTTTATGAAAGATATGTATCGCTCCTACAGTTGGATTTCAAATGTGATAAAAAAGTTACATAAAAAAGTATATGTAACAATTGACTTTGATGTTTTTGATACTTCTCTTCTTCCTTTAACTGGAACTCCTGAACCAGGCGGCATGGATTGGTATAGCCTCATAAAGCTTCTAAAGAAGATTTCAACTGAAAGAGACGTTGTAGGTTTCGATCTGGTTGAATTTTCACCTCAAAAACATAATCATGTTCCCAGTTATACTTGCGCAAAACTATGTTATAAATTCCTTAATTATATATTTGTGTAACATATTATATTAAAACAAGTTAGCATTATAAAATAATAATATAATTATTATGCATAAAATAATTTATAATATTGTAATATTATTTGCTAAATCTTGACAAAAAACATGTTATAAGGTATTATTTTGGTAACTAAAAAGTATTAATAAAAGATATTATAAAACTTTATTATAAGTCTTAAATAAATACTAAGTGTATCTTTTATTTTTAATTTTTAGATAAATATATAACCATAGAAAAACAAGAAACTTATAAAAAAAGGAGGAAACAAAATGAAAACAAAATTAACATCATTAATTACACTGACGTGCTTTATTGCGCTAGTCTGTGTACCAGGGCCTGCTTTTGCTGGAGTTGATTCTATTATTCAGCAGTCAATTTCTGCAAGTGGTACTCTTACTTTAACTAGTACTTTAAATGTAACTGGTGGGCCGCTGACATTTACAGGAAACGCGCAAAATTTAGCCGTTACAGCACCGGGAACCATAACAGTAGAGTTCGACGGAGCTTCAGCAGCTTATCAGGCAGTTGTTATCACAACGAATAATACTAATTATACTGGTTCGTTACCTGGCCAGGATGGTATGATCGGAGATAATACCGATCACAAAATTCCGCTTTTTTGGACTGTATTTGATAGTTTTACAGAAGCTAATATTTATGAATTTGATGTATATGCTCCAAATGCACAGATACCGAATCCAAATTATATTGATCCTGTTCAAACTCCCAATGAACCTGAATATTATAATGTAGGCGGGCAAATAGATCCTACTTACCAGCCTTATGTTGTTAATGGTACTCCAGACACTCTTTCAACCGGTGATCCAGATCCGGATGATAATGAATTGTCTTATGCTTCTGCTATTTGGGATATTAGCGGTATTGATGCTAAATTAGCTGATTTTCCCTACAATGCTAGTGGAGGACATACATCAGGTGATCCTAGGACAGTTGATGATGGAAAAGCATATCTAAAGTTTGCTACCGATTATCACAATGTTTTAGCTCAAAATTATTCTACCACAATATACTTAGATTTAATTACTGTATCTTAATAAATCAAAAGTTGTATACGTATTATTGCTTCTTAATTAAAGAAGGAGCAATATGTACAGGAGTGTATACTGTTTATTAAAATTATTTTTTTAAATTAGGATGTGTTAGGTATGATTATGAGCATTGGGAAACAATTTGATACTACAAATAATGGAAAGAGGACACTTTCTTTCTTAAGGGGTGTTTTCTGCCTCTTTATTTCTGTTAATCTTATTGTTAACCAGCCTACTCCTGCATTTTCGTATTTTCAAGACGAAATAGATTCATCTGTTATAAATGATGAGTCTAAAAATATTTCTTCATCCGATGATGACATTATAACCAATGTTTGCGGGAGTTTTACATTTATTAATAATTTTTCATTTTTAAGAAAAATCCCTGATATGGTTATAAATACAGGAGAGAAGATTTCATTTAATATTTTTAGACACGGGTTTAATGCTGATAATTTTAACTGTATAGCACTTGATGCACCTGAGGGGGCACTTCTTAAGCACGGAATTTTTACCTGGACACCAATGGCTAACCAGGCAGGCACCTACAAAGTAACTTTTGTTGTAACGGGTAAAGACGGAAAACAGGAAGTGCTTTCAGTTACGTTTGATATTTTAGAAGTTTTTTCTTCGGATTCGGGTGATTTTAATACAAAAGAGAATGAGCAAACAGACGATGGGGGCAGTAATAATACTGCAGGCGAGAAAGCTATCAAACATTTGCCACATCAGAGAAATCATTCTTTTAAGAAAAAGGCGCAACATAAGCTTGAAGATGTTGAAAAAGAGGAAGAGGATGATGAGAGTGAAGAAGAAGATGAAGAAGATAAAGAAGATAAAGAAGATAATAATGAAGTAAAAACAACATTATCTTCATCGAATTCAGGTAGTGGTTTTACTGTATCATCTACATGGTTTACAGCAGGCGGTACTACTATTTATAAGAATAATAGTTCTACAACAACACAGAATTCTTCAGCAAGTTCTACGTCATCAACTACTAATTCTAATTCCGTTTTAACCGGATCATCATCAGGCGAAGGGCAGTCATCTACATCTCAATCATCCAGTTCATCATCTGATAATAATGCACAGGAACAGGATCCACCAGTTATTACTCCAGCCGGAACTGCACCTGATGCACCAATGCTAAATGATCCCGCCGTATCAAGCTTTAATGGCGTATTTCGAATCGAGTGGACTGATACAGGGGCTTTTATTTATGAACTTCAGCAGTCACTAGATAAGGATTTTACCACAGTAACAAATACATTTTTCCCGACCGGTAATTATGAAGACCTTGATGAAGCAAAACAGCCTGATAGCGGCTATTATTATTATCGGGTTCGTGCCTGGTCTGACTTGCCTCAAAATGGCGGCCTCTCATCTGAGTTTTCAAATATTGTTGTCATTGGAGTTGATTACGAGCGTGATATCGATATATTGTCGTTTCCCACTATAAACATCTTTACTGAAATAGCCGGAGCTCCTGGTACATCTGTGACATGGGTAAATGATGTAGAGGCATATTCTGAGCCTGTTTTATTATTGGATTATGATATTTCTCAGCAATTTTTTGCCGGAGCCTATTTTACTTGTGGGGTACCTTTTGATATTTCTGAGATGAATACTATTAATATTAGGCTTCGCGGTCATGAAGTGGATGGGTATCCTGTTAGAATGATTATAGAGCTTAAGAGTGGGGGGCAGATACAAGGCGTTATTTTATTAAGTGATTTGACATCTGCGTATCAAGATATAAGCTTTCCTTTTTATTCAGAGGTTGATGAGATAGATGAAGTTGTAATTTTTATTGAGGATGATACAGACGGTGACCGTTTGGGAGGTTTATATATTGATGAATTTTTCTTCTCTAAGCTTACCTTTATGCCTGATATTAACCCTGATATAAACGAAAATGCAGGTCCTGGTTTGAGTGATGAAGAAGTACTTGATAAAGTTGAGGCAGATACTGCTCTTTATTTTTATGACCAGATTGTCGGCCCGGGTCACGTTAAGGATACGTCTGAGACACCTTATTCAAGCATAGCGGCAACAGGATTCGGACTCACTGCTCTTGCGGTTTTAGCAGAAAGATACGGAACAAGTGATTTTTGGCAGACAGTGACTCCTCAAATGGCTCGCGATCGGGTGGAAGCAATACTGGATGATTTATTACGCATTCAGCAAAATCAAATAGCTAATTCTGCCGAATACGGCACAGCCGGATTTTTTTATCATTTTATCGATTCCGAAGGCAAACGCTCTCCAGGCAGTGAGGTTTCTCTAGTTGATACCGCTCTTTTGATTATTGGAGCTCTTACAGCGGGTGAATATTTTGGAGGGGATATAAAAGATAAGGCAGACTTATTGTATGATTCGATTGATTGGACATTTTTTATTGATGAGAATACCTACCAGTATCATATGGGGTGGAAGCCTGAAAGTTCAAGAGGATTTACCACACCTAAAGATGGAGGATATATCTCAAATGGTACTTATAATCTGCCAAGCGATGAAGTGTTATTGATATCTCTTCTTGCTTTAGGAAATCATTTTGATGACGAGATGGTTAGGAAGAGTTATTTTTCCTATCCCCGTAATGAAAAAAAATATACTGCCACAAGCGGAGATAATGAAGGGACTGAATATACGGTTGTTAATTCTTATTTTGGCTCTCTTTTTACGTATCTTTATGCACATTGTTATTTTGATTTTCAAAATTTAGGCATAGATCAGACATACTTTGCTCCGGATGCTCCTTATCCGGTGAGTGTTAATTGGTGGGATAATTCAGTCCAGGCTATTATGGCAAATAGACAGTTTTGTATAGACCAGCGTGAATATTATCCATTTTCATATAGTGAAAACAGCTGGGGTATAAGTGCTGTGCAGAGGCCTGACGGAAGATATGAGGGGCGTTACGGTGCGGTTCCATTCAATAATGGACCGGGAAATGACGGGGTTGTGGCTTTGTATTGTTCATTGAGTTCGATGCCTTTTTTTAAAACTTCTTCTTATGAGTTACCTTCTGAAAATGAGGCATATCAGGCTATGCGTTATTTTTATAATAATTATTTTACGCAGATGTACGGGCAATACGGTTTTTATGAATCATTTGATAATAAAGGAAATTTTAGTAACGTTTATTTAGGGCTCGATCAAGGCCCTATTGTTTTAATGATTGAGAATTATCGCTCAAATTTAATTTGGGATACATTAATACAGAATGAAAAATTGTCTGATGTAATAGATCTTGTTTTTGCTGATAGTTTTGATTGGCTTGATGTGAAATTAAAAAATATAACTGACGATACTGATACAACAGAGTTACTTTTTGGCAGTCATGAGGTTGGGACTCAGATTGCGCCTGCAGAACAGTATGCTGAGATTGATTATAATTTTAAGTTTACAACCGGGCGCCTTGTTATTTATACTGATAACGAGAATAACACTGTTCCTTATACAGGTGATGAGAATGCAGGTGGTTTAGTCGGTACTTTTGATGCCACACAGGTTGCTCCGATTCATTGGGTGACGTTCGATGCTCCTGTGGCAGGAGGGTATGTATTCTCGGGTGACTCTCCAACTGAAGGATTAGTGCAGGATGTTTCTGATGATGATTTTTCTTTACCGGATCGATTGACAGAGAGAACTATTGTTGATGGAGAAGGATTATTAGCCCCTTATCCAACTATTGACCGGACTATGCTTTCTTCAACTGTGTATGTATATTTTGGATGTGATTTTTCAGGGCTTGAGGCTCAGGATTATAATACAGATACATTAACAATAGAAATCTATCACGAATAGTATACAAAGGATTATGAAAAGATTTATAGTCTTTAATTTATTATTTTTTATTTTTATATTATATGCTACCTATACATATGCTGGGATTGCAGTTCAGCCTACTGTTACAGAAATGAGTGTTGCACAGGGTAAAACAGTTGAAGGCATATATACTGTAATCAATACTGGCACAGATGAAATGATTGTGACTATCAAACCGGTAGATTGGTTAGAGAAGTATTTAAAGCAGGAAAGTACGGCTGATGTTAATACATGGCTTTCTTTTGATAAGACAGAATTTTCAGTTTCTCCCGGCGAGATGAAAAAGATTAAGTATACTGTGACAGTGCCGTATAAATTAATGGAAGAACAGGTTGCTCAAGTTTATTTTGCTTTTCGTAATAAAGAGCAGGCTGAGATGTTTAAGACAAGGTTAGGTGTCATTTTTTATCTTGGGATTAAAGGCAAGGAACATTTAGAAGCATCTGTGGATAAAGTGCAGATAAATACTTCAGGAAATGAAGATGGAACATATAATATTCGCACAGCTGCCGTTACAATAAAGAATAGTGGTAATGTTCATATCCGTCCTTTTGGTGTAGTTCGGGTAAGAAAAAACCATGAGGAAGTGGCGCGTGTTGAGATTAAGTCAGGAAAAGGAATATATGCAGGGAAAACGGATATTGTTTATGGAATCGGGGAAGACATCAAACTTACACCCGGAACATATGAGGCAGAGGCTGAGATCGATTGTGGGATGTATGATATAGAAAATAAAATTTCTAAAAAAATTTATTTTACCATTTAAGTTAGGATTGACATGATTATCTCGATAAGAAAAATAGTAATTGTGATTTTATGCGGAACCCTATTTCTTGCAGGGAATCTGTCTTTATGCTGCGGGGAGGTTACTTCTATAATAAGAAAAGGGCTCGCTGCGCAGGGGAGTTTTGAGGGGGATGAAACACCTACTTTTGAAGATATTTTTATGAATATAGATGTTGCTAATATTGGTAATATGCCAAGTTCCTTTCCTTCCTCAACTTCGGCGCATGCATATTCAATAGATAGCTCGGAATTTCATATCTCCTCAGCATCTTTAAAATCTGAATATTTTGTAGGTCTTTCGCCATGGTGGAGTGGGATGTTTATGGTTTTAGGCGGTGGAGCTGATGGGTGGACTCCTGAGGAATTTGATTTTTCATCTTTTGACTATTTAACTTTCTGGGCGAAGGCAGCATCAAGTTCAGAAAATCCAACGGTATGTAAGTTGGAAATTGTTGATAATGATGGTGTATCAAATGTTCAAATTTCTGATATAACAACCAGCTGGAAAAAATTTAGTGTAGATCTCGATAGTTTAGGGGATTTAAATAAAGACCGCATTAAGCAAATCAATATTGTTTATGAAAATATACCTATTGATGATGCTGGAGGGGCTTTTGACGGTATAGTTTATTTTGATGAGTTTCAGTTTGAATAAAAACTTTTCTTTATTCTACCTTTTCTACATCCACTCCTTCAGGAAAATGAAATTCAAAGATAGAATCCTCGATTTCCTCATTTAAAAATATTTTTTTAAGATTAAGTCCTATTGCAACATTGGTGCGTGTATTCCTCAAGAAGATAATTTCTGGTATGTAAACTTGATTTTGGTTATCAAGGATGAAATTATCACGTTTTACTTCATAGAGCATTACTCCTTTTGATGAGTAATGTAATTCTTTTTTGCAGAAAAAATAAGGGGGCTCAGCCCATATTTTTCTCGTAATAGTATTTAAATCATTATTAGGATTTAGTACAGAGAGTATATAATCTTGGCTCGTTTGCTCCATAGTAATGGGATAAGACATGGGGATGCTTCTCGCAAATAAAGCTTGCAAAAAAAATTCAGGAGTTAGACTAATATCATAATCAGGATTATTATTGAGAGATTGATTATTACCGGTATAAATAATATTGTCCTGGGGAATAAAAATGTAAAAGTCATCGGCGCTGCTTATTAATGTAAATATAGTCGGCCGCAGTGGTTTATGGGCTTTAATGTAAAGATAATCGGGTTTTTTAAACATAACAATTATTGGATAAGAGTAAGGTTCGCTGTCCTCTTCATATATTGATATTGTTCCTGATGCTTTTATGGTTGAGATGTGTGATGCACGATTATTTATTGTTGTTTTAAAATCTTCGGCTGTTGTAATCGAAGGAAAGGGCAAAGGCTTAACTACCGCAACTTTAGGCACAGATGTGCATCCTGAGAGTATTAAAAGAAGCAGAATAAGGGTTGATAAACAGATTTCTCCTTTTTTCATGTAATAACACTACCAAGAAAGCATTCTTATATCAAGTATTTTGTTTTACTTTTGTTTTTGTTATAATATAAAATTAATGGAAGATTAAATAATATGGGACATTTCGCAAAAGATATAACACAAAAGATAGGCAATACGCCGCTCATCAGGTTACGTAATATAGTAGCCAATCACGATACTACTATCCTTGTTAAAATGGAAAGTATGAACCCTTTATCAAGTGTAAAAGATCGTATCGGTTTAGCCATGATAAACAAAGGGGAGCAGGAAGGAAAAATAAAAAAAGATACGACTATAATAGAGCCGACAAGTGGAAATACTGGTGTCGCTTTAGCTTTTGTTTGTGCATCACGCGGGTATAAATTGGTTCTAACTATGCCTGATACGATGAGTCTTGAAAGACGTAAACTCCTTGAGATTTTAGGTGCAGATTGTCACCTGACTCCGGGTGAGAAAGGGATGAAAGGTGCGGTGGATGAGGCCCAAAGTTTGGTGAAGAAAATTCCTAATTCATTTATGCCTCAGCAATTTAAGAATCCGGCGAATCCCGCAATCCATCGTGAAACCACTGCTAAAGAGATCTGGCGCGATACTGACGGCACTGTTGATATTTTTGTTGCGGGTATAGGTACGGGTGGCACTATTACGGGAGTTGGGGAGGTATTAAAGGAAAGAAAACCTTCAGTACAGATTATCGGTCTTGAGCCCAAAGATTCACCTGTTTTATCCGGGGGCAAGCCCGGTTTACATAAGATTCAGGGTATAGGTGCTGGTTTTGTACCGGATGTTTTGAATCGTAACATTATTGATGAAATTATAACGGTCAATCATATTGATGCAGGAAAATGTGCACGCGAGCTTGCTAGAAGGGAAGGTATTCTTGCCGGTATATCTGCTGGGGCTAATGTATGGGGTGCTCTTGAAGTTGCAAAGCGAAAAGAGAATCAAGGAAAGACAATCGTTACAATAATATGTGATACAGGTGAGCGGTATTTATCTACGTGGTTGTTTGAAAAAGATATATGAGGTATGGATTTTAGCTCTGGGCTTGTTTATCTGACATATATGTATACCAAATACGGTATATTGCTGTAAGGTGGGTGCCTACGGCGAGTATCCATAAGGAGAGCATGAAAAAGTTTAAAATCGAACCTAATGCTAGAATAATTATTCTCTCGGGGCGTTCCATAAAACCTACGTCGCAAGAGGGAATTACTAATTCGGCGCGCGCACGTACATAGCTCACAAGAAATGAACCACATAAAATAAAAAGTACTAATATTGTTTCCCCAGTGTTTCCTCCTTTAGCGAAGTATGCAATAATTCCTCCGAATATAATAAAATCTGAATAACGGTCGACCACAGAGTCAGTAAATGCTCCTATTTTTGATACTGTATTACTCTCTCTGGCTACCGCACCGTCAAGCATATCAAAAATACCGGCACAAAGAATTACTACTCCACCCATAAGTATCCATCCGTTGTAATAGAACAAAGCGCCTATAATATTAATAACCAGACCTGTGAAGGTGAGAATGTTAGGAGTAATGTTTTTTTGATGTAAATGGTGTGCGATGAAGGTCAGAGGTGTTTTAATTTTATTGCCAACTAAACGTCTTAACATTTGTTTGTCTGTTTATGCCGGGTACTTTTTTATAAATTAAGTGAGATTTTATCGTTCTATTGTGCCGTCGATAAATTTTTTTACGAGTTGCTTTGCTTCGCTGTCACTTTTCTGAATCGGAGGGTGTTTCATAGTGAATGCTGAAATGCTGGTTAACGGACCGCCGATTTTTCTATCGCGGGCAAGACGACAGCACCTTATAGCATCGATAGCAACTCCGGCAGAATTGGGTGAATCTTCGACGGAAAGCCGTAGTTCCAAATTCATAGGAAAACCGCCAAAACCGCGGCCTTCCATGCGCAGGAAACATACTTTATTATCATTTTGCCACGGGACGTAATCAGAAGGGCCTATATGAATGTTATCGCTTTCTAAAGGTGTATTTAACTGAGACTGTACTGACTCTGTTTTGGAGATTTTTTTTGATTTTAAACGGTCACGGTTTAACATATTTAAAAAGTCAGTGTTTCCACCGGTGTTAAGCTGGTATGTCCTGTCTAATTTTACTCCTCGGTCACTGAATAATTTTGTAAGTGTGCGGTGAACTATTGTTGCACCAATTTGGGCTTTTATGTCATCTCCGATGCATGGAATTTTTTTATCAGTAAACCGTTTTGCCCATTTTTCATCTGAAATTATGAAAACCGGCATGCAATTAATTAAACTGACGCTGGCAGAAAGACAGCATTCAGCATAATATCGTGTAGCCTGTTCGGAACCCACAGGCAAATAGTTAAGAAGTATTTCGGCATTGCTTTTTTTAAGTTCTTCGACAACATCAACAGGTACTTCGTTCGAGACAACAAACCTCCGGGTTTCAGGATAGTTTTTCATATGATCTGCAACACCGTCTAAAATATGTCCCATTTTAACATTAGTATTTATTTTTGAGATATTGTCTTTTATTGGATAAACGCAATTAGGAAGGGCACTTATGGCTTGGTCTACTCTTTTTCCAACTTTTCTTTCATCGATGTCAAACGCTGCTACAACTTCAATATCTTCAGGATGATAACCGCCAAGATTATAGTTCATAAGGCCGAGAGGCTCATCTTTGCCTTTGCCGTGACGGTAATAATCAATACCCTGCAAAAGTGAAGCGCAACAATTTCCTACGCCCACTATTGCAATCTTAATTTTTTTACTTGAACTCATAAGTTTTTATGATTAGGTTGCTTACTTGTAATTTGACTGATAAAGAATATCAGGTCAAAAATTATATCATGTTTTTTTGTTAAATCAAGAAATTAATGCTAATTATAAATATTAGGTTTAATAGGTATAATTTGATAAATATATAAGAAAGGGGAAGTAAATCGTTGCTTATACCTACCTTTTAGAATATTTGTATAAGGTATGAAATTTTTATTTAATGTGTGAGTATATTTATGGTACAATTCTCCTTAATCATAAAATTAATGAAAATAAATAATATAACATTAGGGGGCTAAATAAGTTATGATTAATATTAATGATGTAATGAAACTTGATTTACGTATTGCTAAAATTATCTCTGCTGAGAATCACCCGAATGCAGATAAATTAATTGTTCTTCAAATTGATATAGGGGGAGAGGCCCGGCAGATTGTTGCAGGCATAAGAAAACATTATTTTCCTGAAGAGCTTATTGGCAGAAATATTGTAGTTGTAGCTAATCTTGAGCCAGTAACTTTGCGAGGAGTAGAATCTCGAGGTATGTTATTAGCAGCAAGTAGTGATGATAAGATTGTATTATTAATACCTGATAAAGACATAGAATCAGGAGCAAAGGTTAAGTGAAACCACAACTTAACAAACGATAGTGAAGTTAAGTTGTAAGGCTGAACTTATATTTGTTATGCAAAACGGGTCAGAAATTCGCCCGTTAGCTTATATTGATTCGTTCTTTAAGAGTAAAAACTGTATACTCTGATTTGCAATTATTTTTTCACTTCGTCCCGTGGAATTCATAGAATTCCCGGGATTTAATCCCTGAAATTGTTTTACAATTTCAAGGGATGAAAATTATAGGTGCAAAGCGGAGTTTCCGCCATACGACGTGGCGGATCCGCCAAATTCCATGATGGAATAGGGCGGCGGAAATTCGCCCAAATGGCTAAGTATTGGTTTGTTTTTAAGAATAAAAAAACTGTGTACTCCGATTAGCAGTTATTATTTTTTCGCTTCGCGAAAAGCTGAGGAGCTAATCGGAGTTAATTTGCCCATAAAACTTATGTTCACTACGTTCCATAAGTTTTGGGCTCATTAAGGAGGTATACGAGATGGATTGGGGAATGAAGAACAGAATGAGCAAACTTTTTAGAGCAGACGGCCGTTGTTTTTATTTGCCTATTGATCATGGATATTTTCAAGGGCCCACACGTTGTTTAGAAAAACCCGGTGAGACTATTAAGCCGCTTCTCCCTTATTGTGATGCACTTTTCCTTACGCGCGGCGTGTTACGTAATTGTGTTGATGCAGTTGGAAGTAAACCCATTATTCTAAGGGTTTCAGGCGGGACCAGTATGGTGGGTAAGGATTTAGCAAACGAAGTGCTTACTACTTCTATTCAGGAGATTGTTCGTCTTAATGCAACAGCTGTAGGAGTATCTGTTTTTATTGGAAGTGATTATGAGAAACAGACATTATCAAATCTTGCTGAACTTGTAAACAGGTGCGAAGATTATGGTATTCCGGTAATGGCTGTAACTGCCGTGGGAAAAGAAATGGAAAAAAGGGAGGCACGGTATCTTGCCTTATGTTGCCGTATTGCTGCTGAGCTGGGTGCTCGCGTAGTTAAAACTTATTGGTGTGAAAAAGATTTTGATAAGGTGGTGGCAGGTTGTCCCATTCCGGTTGTTGTGGCAGGCGGTCCCAAATGTGAAACGGAACAACAGGTGTTAGAATTTGTCTATGATGGATTACAAAAAGGAGCCGTGGGTATAAACTTAGGCAGAAATGTATGGCAAAGTCCTTATCCTGTACCAATGGCTAAGGCATTGCAAGCCGTGGTACATGAGAAAGCTAATGTAAAAAAGGCTATGGAAATATTTAATGAGGCGAAATAAATAAATTTATGCGTGTTGCTAATTATTATAATAATAGCGATATTAGGATTGAAGAGCGTCCCATACCCAAGATCGGTCGTGGTGAGTTATTGGTTAAAGTAATAGCCAGCGGCATATGCGGAACCGATGTCATGGAATGGTATAGGATTAAAAAAGCACCTCGTGTTTTAGGCCATGAAGTAGCGGGCGAGATTGTTGAATCTAATTCTAAAAAGTATAAGGTTGGCCAGAGAGTTTTTGTAAGTCATCACGTTCCATGCAATAAATGCAAATATTGCCTCTCTGGCAATCATACGGCGTGCGATGCATTACACAAAGGAAATTTTTATCCCGGTGGATATAGTGAATTTATTAGAGTTCCTGAGGAAAATGTTGATAGAGGTACATATATTTTGCCAAAAAATGTTACTTATGAGGAAGGTACAATTATTGAGCCGCTTGCGTGTGCCGTAAGGGCGCAGAGGTTAATTAATATAAAGAAGAAACAAAATGTTTTAATTCTGGGAAGCGGTGTTTCCGGTCTATTGAATATGCAGCTAGCTAGATTAAAAGGTGCTAAAGTCACGGCTACTGATGTGAATGAATATAAGTTAAAAAAGGCAAAAGAGTTCGGGGCTGAAAATGTTTTTTATGCTGACCAAGAGCTTAATCTTAAAGCAGAGAGAATAATAATTTGTACAGGTTCTTTGCAGGCGGTTAAGCAGGCTTTCACATATATAGATAAGAAGGGGATTATATTATTTTTTGCAATTCCGAGTACAAATATTGAAATTCCAACTGTTGATTTCTGGAGAAATGAGATTACCATTACGTCTTCTTACGGCGCTGCACCGCAGGATTTGAAAGAGTCATTGGATTTAATCAAAACAGGAAGGGTAAATGTTAAGAATTTAATTACGCATGAATTGCCGTTAGATGAGATTCAGAATGGATTTAAAATCGCTTCAGAAGCTAAAGAGTCTTTGAAGGTCATATTGAAAATGGCCTCAGACACCACTATTGGTGTCTGAGGCCATTTTAAGGCTGCTACCTATTCCTCCGTGAACAGATAGAGCCTTATTCCGTTATTATCCCTCCCTGGAAAACGGATCACTTATATATCAAATGCCTGTGAAGTACCCAATATCTCCCACTGTGTTATGATTAGGGTATTACATTCAGGACAGTTGGCATTGGTAAAACAGTGAATCTCGTCGGTATCGATATCATAAGTGATGTGTTCGACGGAAATTATAACGTCGTTTTCACTATGATGTGTATCACACTCGCTACAATAATATGTTTCAAGCATTTTTTAGGGAATATTTTTCAGGTTTTGTAAGAATATTTTTCTTGTTTGTTGTTTTGTTTATAAACTTATATTTTACGTAATTTATTGTAATCTAAAGTCTTTTGTGTTTTATTCAAAGTTATAAGTTTTACTTTTAAAATGTAATTAAGCATTTTTCTTGCCATTTTTTTCAGATATAAAAAAATAGTTTTAAAACCAATAAAACATCTTTTATTATTAAAAAAGTAAGATGTTTTTAAATAATTTTTGTCATTGATTTTTCTATCTTTTAGAGTTATAGTTATTTGTTTTAGAGATAGTGAAAAATAATAATAAAAGGGGATGATATATATGAATAGTATAATAAAATTATATATCTTTTATTTTTCTTTATTATTGTTGTTGGCTTATCCTTTAAGTGTTTTAGCTCAGGAAAGTTATCTTCCTGAAAATCCTGTTTCTTCATCTGATTTAAAATCCGAGAAGGAGAAAGAACTAGTTACAGAAGAGGTTTCCACTCCTGAAGAGGAAGGTGAAGAGACTAAGACAGGGAAGGTTACTAAGACAATCAGTAAGATGCCTGAGCGAACAGGGAATGTCTTATTAGATGGTTTTCATAAGGTTGGGGATTGGATCGAAGACAAGAGCGGTAACCGTTTTGAGACTAAATGGAATCCTCAACTAAAAGATGATCCTTCTCTTTCCTCAGAAAATTACGGATTAGAAAGAGATCCTGCTCAAGGGACGTAAAACCCGCCGCGGTAAGGATCATTACACCCTCTTAATACCTCCATTAGATAGAGAGGAAGCACTAGAGTAAATATTTCCTAGAGGTTCTTGATTTTATTGGAGTAGTTCCTGCAGGGATTTGGCATTTAAGTAAACTTTCAGCCCCTTGGAAAAAATTAAATGTGTAAAATATTTATTAACTTTTATAATTTTAAACTTTAGTTAAAGGGAACGTTATGGCAAAGATTAAACCTTTTCGTGCAGTTAGGTATAACAGTGAAAAATTTAAAACCCCTCTTGCATCACCTCCTTATGATATTATTAATGAGCAACAGAGAGAAGAGTTGGCTAGAGAGGAATATAATATGATAAATCTTGATAAACCTGGTCAAAATACTGATGCTGATAGGTATAATAAAGCTGCTAGTCGTTATAAGAGATGGAAGACTGATAGTGTACTAATTCAGGATGATACTCCTTCTTTCTATATATATGTACAGCGTTTTTTTCATCCCGAACAGCGTACTCTTTATGAACGCACGGGTTTTTTTACTTTAGTTAAATTAGAATCTTTTTATGAAAACGCTGTTTTTCCGCATGAACGAACTCTATCAGCACCTAAGGTTGATCGCCTTAATTTAATGGAAGCAACCGAAGCGAATTTTTCTCCGGTGTTTGGCTTATACGATGACTTGGATAATAAAGCTGACGCCATTTTTAAAACTATTAAAGAAAAAGAGCCTCTTTATAATTCTTATAAAGATAATGATGGTACGGAACATCTTTTATGGAGGATTTCCCATAAGGAACATATTGATACATTTGTTGAGATCTTGAGAAATCAGAAAATAATAATTGCTGATGGTCATCATCGATACGAGACAGCATTAAACTATTCGAAGAAGATGAAATCACAGGATAAAGATAAAACAGGTGAAAAACCGTATGAATATGTATTAATGTGTCTGGTAAATTTTAGTGATGCGGGGCTTGTTATTTTACCTACACACCGACTGTTTAATATTGAAACTCCTGATATAATTAAAAAATTAGATGCTTTTTTTTCGGTACAAAAGCATCCCCCCGAAGTCATTGAGAATACTTTGCTAAATGGTAATGGTTCTCATAAAAGCCTCGGTTTTTATGGGGGTAAAGATAAGGGAAGTTATATTCTTTCTTTAAAAGATTTATCTTTACTTGATGGTATTGTACCTGCAAGTTCCTCACAAGAGTGGCGTCAGCTAGAAGTCAATCTTCTTTATTATGTAATCTTAAAGAATGTCATAAATATAAGTAATGAAGATTTTGAGAATAAAATTTCATATAGCCATTCATTTAGTGAAACATTTGCTGCAGTTGATGCGGGCAGAGCAGAATGTGCATTTTTATTGCCGCCTTGTACGAAAGAAGAACTAGAGAGGGTTACGTCTGCACATGAGGTTATGCCGCAAAAGTCGACTTATTTTATTCCTAAGATATTTTCTGGTTTTGTTATTTACGATCATGGTATTTGATTACCAAGATTGATTATATAAATTCTATATAAATAAAATCTGCCCTTTACTTAATATTTCACTTTAGATAAAGGTCGTGGGGCAATGAAGAAGGAGGTTTTTTATGGTTGAAGTTAATATTCCTAGAAGCGAAGGAGGGGGCAACATGCCCAATTTTGGTGGTTTTGGAAAATGGATAGTGCCACTTACTATTATAATAATTGTTTTTTCCTCCATTGGTTCTATATTTTATACCATCGACCCGGATGAGGTTGGTGTTGTAAGAAGATTAGGTAAATATGTTCGGACCACGAGCCCTGGCTTGCGAATGAAACTTCCATGGGGAATTGAAACGGTTCGAAAAGTCCGTGTGCAATATTACTTTAAAGAGGAGTTCGGCTTTAGGACAAAAAGAGCGGGTGTAAAAACTGAATACTATGAACCGGGTGAATATAGTATGCGTAGAGATTTTTTTAGTATGAACAGGTATTTACAGAAGACCGGTCTTGGTACTCAAAATACATTTCTTGCTGAGTCCTTGATGTTAACCGGTGATTTGAATGCTGCTCAGGTAGAATGGATTATTCAATACAGGATAAAAGATCCTGTTGCATATGCATTTAAAGTAAGAGATATGCAAGGGACGGTTCGTAATATGGCTGAGGCAGTAATGAGGCAGGTTGTTGGAGATGCAACGGTAGATGAAGTATTAACTTATGGAAAAGATATTGTTGAACAGCAATGTGAGGTGAAACTTCAGGAGATATTGGATAATCTTAGTACTGGTATTAAAATAACTAGCGTTGTCTTACAAGATGTGAATCCTCCTGCTGAGGTAAAAGATTCATTTAATGAGGTAAATGAAGCACGGCAGGACAAAGAGCGGTTTATAAACCAGGCTTGGCAGGAATATAACCGGGCTATTCCGCGGGCGAAGGGTGAAGCTTCAAAAAAGATACGCGAAGCCGAGGGTTATGCTGTCCAACGTGTAAATTCGGCAAAAGGGGATGCCGAGCGATTTTTAGCAACTTGGGAAGAATATAAAAAAGCCGAAGAAGTTACGCGGCGACGAATATATCTTGAGACAATGGGTAGTGTATTACGAAACCTAGAGCGGAAAATAATTATTGATTCAGACCAAAAGGGAATCTTACCGCTGCTTAATTTAAATGATAAGGAGGGTGAGGCATATGAATAATGCATTATTTCCTTTTTTTATAATTATTCTTTTGGTAGGTTTAATAATTTTGATAAGTGCTGTATTTATTGTCGATGAAACTAATCAAGTTGTAATAACTCAATTCGGTGAACCAATCGGGGACCCTATTACAACTCCGGGGCTTAAGTTTAAGGTTCCTTTCATACAGCATGTTAATTATTTTGATAAACGTGTTTTAGAATGGGACGGGGATCCAAACCGTATTCCGACAGAAGATAAAAAGTATATTTGGATTGATATAACGGCACGTTGGCGCATAGAGAATTGTTTAAAATTTTTACAAACAGTTCATGATGAAAACGGGGCCCATTCACGTCTAGATGATATTGTTGACGGCGCAACACGAAATGTTATAGCAAAACATACTTTATTAGAAATCGTTCGTGATAGTAATCGAATTGTATCTCTCGAAGCTTCAGATGAAGATAAGATAATGGGGCGTCAGTTTGCAAAGATTCCGGATGGTTCAGGAAGGGACATTATTACCCGTGAAATGTTACAGAGAGCAAGACCTAAAGTAAAGGAATACGGGATTGAACTTATTGATGTTCGCATTAAACGTATTAATTATGACGTTCAAGTTAGACAGAAAGTTTTTGACCGTATGATTTCTGAAAGAAAACGTGCGGCAGAACTCTTGCGTGCAGAAGGAGAAGGAGAACGTGCTCAGGTAAATGGTATGAGAGAAAAAGAATTACAACGCATTCGCTCCGAGGCATATCAGCAGGCACAAATTCTTCGCGGTAAGGCTGATGCCGAAGCGATTAAAATTTATGCTGATGCATATTCAAAAGATCCGGAGTTTTATTCTTTTTTAAAAACTTTGGATAGTTATAATGCAACATTAGACGATAAAAGCACTCTTGTATTAACAACTGATAGTGAATATTTTCAGTATATTAAAGATATTTCAGGTGAATAGAAAGTAAGAATGTTAGAAAAGATTTTGGGATGGATTAACATGGAGGGGAAAATACCTTTCATATAATCATTAACACGATGTGTGAATTTTTCAAATTACAATAAACAAATAACAAATCATGTAGTGCACCCCGTTAAGCAAGTTAAATTTTAGTAAGTATTAATTGTTCTTT
>CAZLCT010000025.1:0-26867 GCA_964558015.1 uncultured bacterium
GTAATTCTTAACACTTTTTTTGTGGTGCGCTTAACTTTGTAATCATCAGAAATACCATACGGTATAATCCATATAATGTCATTGCCGGAAATAACTAAAGGAATGGAATCTCTTCTATATTGCGGGACTTTCTTTTCGATAAAAAAATCCTTAAGTTTTTTCTTCCCCTTCATACCCAGTGGCCTGAAACGATCCCCGGGCTCTCGGTTACGAATAATTAACGGAAATTTTATACGTGACATATCCAAGTATTCAAACGTCTTTCGTTTGTTTATTTTAATTTTGCTCTTATCAACTATGTTACATGAAATGCACATGTCCCCTTTAGGAGTTGATACAGTGTCATTAGCGTTGAGAAACATACAAAAATCATTATTCTTAGAAACAGAAGATGATATAACTATATCGTTATATTGAACTAAAAGAATGACCTTCCCTTGAAGATTAATACTTGTTTTTTCCTTACTAGTAACATTATTCCAAAAAAAACGCCAATGTTCAAAATCAAGAGTCGCGCAAGATGAGATCATGCAAATAGCTTCTTCAAGCATTCTGAAGCATATAGCCGAATGATATTTACAAAATTTCCTTCTGTCTAATACGATTCTATTAGGTTCTTTCCTTTTGATTACCCGATTTAATAATAGATGCGCTTGATTTGATATATATTGCAAATCATTATCAGCAGAAAAAGCTAACCGAGCCAAGGCTTCTTTTACGTTAGGATTAAATTGCTTCTCCAATAACGGTATAAGTCGATGCCGTATTTTATTCCTTATGAATTTCAATGACCAATTTGTTTTATCTTCCCTAAAACTAATTTTTTTATCTCTTGCATACCTTACAATCTCATCCCGTCTTAGGGCAATAAGAGGCCTGATAAAGCATACACTATTATATCGTAAAACCGGACGAATGGCAGAAAGTCCCCTCAGACCAGTCCCTTTGATCAAACGGATTAATACAGTCTCTGCCTGGTCATCAAGATTATGGCCAAGCGCAATTTTATCAATCTTATATTCCCTTAAAACTTTAATAAAAAAATTATACCTAAGTTCCCGGGCTGCCTCTTCAATCGACATTTTAAAACTTACTGAATGACGGCGTACATCGCCCCCTCCAGTAATGCACTTCAGTTTCATCTTTTTTGCTATCTTTTTTACAAACCGCTCATCAGCATCTGCATCCCTTCCTCTCAGCTGATGATTAAAATGAGTCACCCAAAGCAAAACTCCCAATTCTTTGTGTAAGTTAGACAAGCTCTTCAGTAAAACCATAGAATCAACGCCGCCAGAGACCGCCACCAGAATACGGTCACCTTTTTTAATCATGGTATATTCTTGTATTGTTTTTAAAACCTTGGTTTCTAAATTATATTGCTTTTTCATGACTCTATTATACCGTGAAATACATATTAAAAAAATACGAGATTCTATAAGAATCTCGTATTTATCAGCAAAGCCCCTATTACATTCGGGGCCACATCGAACCATAGCGGAGGAGGGATTCGAACCCCCGACACGCGGATTATGATTCCGCTGCTCTAACCAACTGAGCTACTCCGCCATTAAAAACAAATTCTTTAACTATTACCAACTGCCCTGAACCAGAACAAGTTCGATTCAGGGCAGCCATGAACCGATCTCCGATCTGGTTCATGGCTGAGCTACTCCGCCATTATTTTAATTATATCAGAAATGGAGCTCTATAATATAAAAAACAGTGAAACTTTTCAATAAAAAAGCATAAATATCACTTTTCTTCCAGTCGCCGAAAACCCCTTAAAATATCTAACATCTCATCCCAACTAAAAGACTCAATCGGTTGAAATATTACTATCTGATAATGTACCTTATGAAAAGGTTCATAAACGACTGCATATACTGCCTTGTTTTTTATCAAATCATCTGCCCACACTCCAAGAACATATCGCTCAGTAGCGTTTGTAATTAGAACTTTTATAGGTTTACCCATTACCTCAATATCCTTTTCCTCAGGCTTTTTTTCTTCAGGACAATTTATTACATTTGTTACCGCACCTGGATATGGGCTGGTATTTGATTCAAAAAGACTTTTAATTATTTTATATTTTGTCTCAGTATACGGAATCGCCTTCTCCTCAAGAAGTGGTTCTATTATTTCCATCTTAATTAATGTTTGCCCGCTTTTAGCAACTAAACTATGAAACGTCTTCTCTTTCGCGGGATATTTCGCCTCTTTCGTAACAATAAAAGAATCACCATTTTTAAATCTTACTTTATATTGAGTTAATGCATCGTTCAATTTCTTTACCGTTTCTGATAATGCAAACCCGCAAAAATTTATCACCAATAACAAAATTAAAACAAATATGAAATTATTACGATATCTTATATTCATTACATTTCTCAAATCAAATATTTAATTGCTTAGACATTTTCTCTTTTGCTTGAAGGACCGGTTTCACATATTCAGGAGAATATCGGTATGCAGTATATATACCGAAAGAGCCGCTTTCTTTATATAAGGTACTTATGTAATCCCAGACAATTTCTCCCTCCGGGGTAATCTCAAAAATTCTATTCTTTGTTCCTTCACAAACAAGGATATTTCCATTGGGCAATTGTGTGGCACTCGACCATATATTACTAAAAAAATTCTCCTTAGGTTCAGCATGATATTCCCATACTATTTCCTCTTCTATAGGATCGACTTTTATTATACGAGACCATCCACGTCCACCTCCGTTGTCAAAAATAAGTATGGTTCCCTCAGGCAGCATGGTTGGTGAATGCTGCCCCATAAGCAGACCAGGATTTAATACCCAAACAACCTTACCGGATGTATAATCAATAATACCGACTAAACTCTGATGGGGAAAACTAAAAATAATATTTTCCTTACGGAAGCGGTCATCTTTTTCAGACAATTTACTAACGCCTAACATTCGAGCAGTATTGTTATGAGCCCAATCCCCTTTTGCTATGATTCTATATTCGATAAGTTTCCTTATTTCTTTGACATGCTCTTCACCTTTCCACTGCCAGAGAACATTTTTATCGCAATCAATAATCTCTATACGTGGGCATATATAGGGCTCATCATTATATTTTGGCTTTTCTTTAATTTCATACCGGTCAATAATGAAAGTATTATCATCAATCATTTGAAAATCATGCTCCATTATTCCGGGATAAAACCATAAAACATTGCTCTGTAAATCTAACTCACGTAAACCGGATTTTGAGGAACGTCTAAGTGTATTATACATAAGATGACCATTTGGTTTTAACTGAACATGTGTTCCTGTAGTATCTTCAATCATCCATTGATAAACAATATTACCCTCCATATCGATTAAATAAACAGGATCAAAAATATTTTCTAACCCCCTTTCGCCGGAATTATGCATAAAAAGAGTATATCCATGATAACATTTTTCAGGTTTATATACTCTAAGACCGGTTATATTCCTGTCTAAAGTTTTAGAGGTAACCACAACAGTATTTGATTTTTTTTTATCTACTTTTGATACAGCCTTCTTTTTATATACACCCCATATAAGTAAAATAATACTAACAGCTATTATAAAACCTAATGAAATGTATAATAATTTATCCCTATACATTTAATACCAAACTATTATTAAGAATTATTAATTACCCTGAGTGCGATATAGAAAAACTGGAAACAACTCGATTGGTTATTTATTATATAGAATTATAAACTTTATTATCAAGTTATATTTAGACACGTTGGCGAAAAAATATTTAAAAAAACATTCGGCGGGAATTAAGTAACAGTGCAAGTGTATTAATTTAAGATTTATTTTTTAATAAACTTCTTAACTCTTTCCAATAACTCATCCCCTTCTTTTAATAGTTTGGCAATTTCCGGATTGTCAGGATGCAGCTGATTGTATTGGCGGGCCCTCTCAAGTGCATAAAAAAGCTTCCTCTGGTATTCTATTGCTAAATTATCAAGCTTAGTTTTATAACTTCGCAATTCTTTTCGCTTAAACTCTTCAAATTCTACATATCCAGTAGCAGTCTGAAAATGGTCGGATTCAAAATTCCAAACAACTATAAAACACTTTTTCGATACTTTTAAAGAATTCATTAAAGATATATCCCATCCTCCATAAAGATTCCCAAAATCTGAAAGATCAGGATATACTTCCTTCCACCATTTCTCTGTGGATATCTGAAAACCCGGAGCCATAGCAGAACAAAAACATTCATATTCTCCTATTTTAATCAAATGCATATAATCAGAATTATGAGATATCCACCTAAATCCTTCAAAATAATCATTCACTTTTTTCCTCTTAAATCCTGCAAATACAGCACCTGTTTTTTCTATTTCGTCCCAATAACTAAATATATTATCCCATCCGTCGCAAAGAAGTTCGTCATCATCGGCTTTACAAATAAAATCAAAATTATGACCAAAACATTTTTCGCCTAAAAGATATTTAGTCCCCTCTGCAACACCGATATTTTTCTCACCATAAGTCACATTTAAAGATAACGGTCCGTTATATGAACGCAAATATTCTACGGTTCCGTCTTTTGACCCATTATCATATATAAAAAACTGAAACTCTTTCCTGCCGCCAATTTGCCTTTCAAAATTTTGTAATGTTTTTTTTGTATAATCTTCTCGGTTAAAGGTTAGCATTACAATTGCGATATTCACGACAATTCCCTTTCTTTTAAATTATTTAATTAAAAGAAAATTTATATTAATTTTTATTATATTATTATTATCGCAAGAATCAAAGTATATTTTTAATAAAATAGGAAATAATATAACCCATAATAATGAAATAAAATAAACTTTTCAAACATAAATAAAATTTTTATTAAATAAATAATTAAAAAATATAAAATATTTTATTTAAAAAATTTCTTAAATGCTAAATTTTTATTTTTTATTCCTCTAATTTTAATTCATAATAAACATTCATTTTTGATAATTTTTTATTCATTTTTAATGTTGCTATACTTTAATACAAATGTTAGACTAAATATAATTTTTATTACTTCCTTTATAACTTGTATCAAATTTTTATATTATGTAACATATTAATATCTATAGGGTTAAAGGTACAAGCTTTGAAAGCAATTCATTATTTAAATATATCTATCTCACCAATAACACTATGCATCGGGACAGTAATTGTGATATCCTCTGTCTTTACCAGGCAGATAATGCTTTTTGTCCGTTCCTTTACAGGGTCGTTTTTTTTTGAAACTCTGGTAACCATATCATTAATAGCAATCTCATCCGCATTTATCCTCTTTATAATAAAAACTTCAACTAACCGCAAACGGCTTCTTTTTATAATCGTGGCTGTGGTAATGGGATTCACCGCCTTAAGTTTTATTAATATACCTGAAGAGAAAATACACCTGATTGAATTTTCAATTCTTGGATGGTTTGCTATGAAAGATTTCAGCAAAAGATATAAGTTTATACAAAAATTTATTCTTTCAATAATTATATGCTCTCTTTTTGGAATATTTGATGAAATTTTTCAGGGAATTCTTCCCTACCGTTATTTTGATATCCGTGACATAATATTTAACATTACAGGTGGCATATGGGGAATAATTATTTACTTTCTACAGTATTAAAAAGAAGAACATTATTTATTATCACCTTTTTATTTCTATTTGTTTTCTCATTATCTTCAAGCCATGGAAATGAAAAAGAGTTTAATAAATCATTACAAACAGACTCTAATGGAGTGAAAATTCACTTCATCGATGTGGGTGAAGGGGAAGCAATTTTTCTTGAAACATTGCAGGGAGAAAATGCCCTTATTGATACAGGTAACATTATTAGCGGATACAAACTTGTTAATTACTTAAAAGAGATAAACGTCACATCTCTCGATTACCTTATTCTCACACATATGCATCCCGATCACATAGGCGGCTCTTTCTTCGTTGCACAAATGCTTGATATTAAAAACATTTATGATAACGGTGAGAATATATCAAAGGATGCCGTATCAGGTGACCTTTACGATACATTATATCACTGGTATAACCAACTTATAAGAAAGAGCACAAAATGGAAAAGCCTTAAGGCCGGTGATTCGCTTACCATAGGGAATGTTAACATATCTGTTTTATGGCCTTCCAGACCTTTCCCTTTTCCAGGTTCAAATCCAAGCTCACTTGTACTTATGGGCCAGTTAAATAATTTTAAAACACTATTGAGTGCGGATGTGCCTACTTATGTTGAGGCCGAACTCCTAAAAAAAGGATATGATTTGAAGGCAAACGTCTTAAAAGTGGGACATCACGGAAACAATGATGCAACATCTGAAGAGTACATAGAAGCCATTTCACCCGAAGTAAGCATTATATGTATAAATAAAGATAATGTGCGTGGCTATCCTTCGGATGAAGTAGTTGATAGGTTACGGAGACATAATTCAGATATTTATCGAACATATCAAGATGGAACCATAGTTATCAATGTATCTGATAATGGGGATTATACAGTCACAACAGAAAAAAAATAAATATTCAACTGTTAATTTCATCCTGCCAAACAATAACTTCTGCGGACCAAATATTTCCAAATAAATTTAAATAGTCAAAAAAGAACGGAAATTTTTTATCCACAGGCTGTTGAATGATATCACTTAAGGCATCTCCCCCCATTTTGTGAGCACGCTTTCTCATTCTGCGAAAGATTGATTCAGTACCGTATAATTCGCTTGCTTTTATCTCAATATATCCGATAACTTTATAAGCACGGTCAACGTGTGCGAGATCAATAATTTTTACAGAATTATCCCTCAATGTAGAATCTGTTTCTACTTCTTCGTATAAAGTAACCCTTGTCGAAATACATCCGGAAATAGTTATAATACAAAACAGGCAAAAAATTAAAATAATCCAAAAATGTTCAGGCCATGAAAAATTTATCTCACTGTTTCGTTTCATCAGGAACACTCACATTTTTTTAACAAATTTTATACTTAGCACTTAGTCTTCTTGCAGCCTACTTGCTTTATCATAATGCCTTTGAGCTAATATATGGTCTCCATGAAAATTATATGCCGAGGCTAAATTATAATGTGTCTCGGCTGAGGAAGGATTTAACGATAAAGCTTTCTTAAATACTTTAATTGCATCATTAATTCTTCTTTCTCCTAAATAAATGAGTCCGAGTTTAGTTAAGGCTTCTTCATTCAAAGGATTAATTTTAAGTGCACGCTCTAATACTATAATCGCTTTATCTATCCTCCCTTTTTTAAAATATGAAAGTCCTATATTATAAAGAGCAATTTCATAATCAGGATAAATTTTTAAGGCTTTTTCATATTGATTGATCGCATCATTAAACAGTTCTTTCTCAAAATAAATATTCCCAAGATTATTATAAACAAGCGCAAAATCAGGACGATGTGCCAGTGCCTTATTATATTCCTCAATAGCGCCATCAATTAAACCTTTTTTGTGATATAAAACTCCTAGATTATTATAAGGCTCTGCATAGTTGGGATTTATTTTAATAGCCTTTTTTAATGTTTCTACAGCCATATCAAACTTTCCCATGCGGCCATAGGCCTTACCAATATTATTATAATGGTATTCAATATTATCTTCTAAATATCCACTTGGTATATTAATACCAACATAAACAATAATTAATAAAGCTGATATAAACACTATACGCCTTAAGTCTTTCATTCTTACTAATTCAATACACCGATACAAAGCACATGATGAACATATAATAATAAACGGAACTACCGGTAAACGATTCTGTGAAGTAATAAAATATATAACCGAAGATAACAAAAACGAAAAAATAAAATAAATAATAAGCATTCTGCTGCTATTCGGCCATTTTAAACATAAAATAAATCCAAAAACAGCCAATGGAACAATACTGCCGAACGTAAGAAAAGGCAATTTAAAGATATCAATAAAATCCCTACTTAAAAAATAATTTATATTTAAAAATAACTCTTCCTTCCACCAGAATAAAGCAAACTTTTTTACATATAAACGAAATGCCCTGTAAGGATTATCTCTTATAAATTCTAATCCTTTTAAAAACCAGTACCGCGAAGCTTGATAAGGATTTAGCTTTCTCCCAACCTGTTCCCTGGCATATCTAATAGATGATTTAGTTACTTCTAAGCGGTCTTTGGATACTATTCGGGGATACATATATCCGCCGTTTGCTTTCTGATTATTCCCTATATAAAAATTGATGCCGCTCTGAGGTGGAAGTAAGTAAAAATTTCTGTAAACCAAGTAGTTCCTTCCGGCAATTAATAAAACAACTAACAAAGCTCCGAAGAGGAGCAATAAAAATCCTTGTATTGCCTTACTCATTCCAATAACTTCCTTAAGTGAGGTAAAGAACCAAAAAGTTAAAAACAACAGGAACAAAACAATATTTTCACCTCCTGAAAACAAAATACCGAATAAAATTCCTGAAATAAGAAAAATGAACTGATTCTCTTTCTCTTTGGATAAAATTATCGATCCCATAAAAGCGAGGGTTAAAAAAACAATCATCGTAGACTCGCAAAGAAAACCTGTATAAAACACGGCAATACCGTAAAAGGCATACATCAATCCTGCGATAATACCTATCTTATTATTGAATGCTGTGGATGCGATATAATAAATAATTAAGCAATTTATGGAATCTATTATGCCTTGTAAATAAAAAACAGTTATATGGCTATAGCCGCAAAAAAAATAGACTAATCCAAGGAATAACGTATAAAAAGGATTTAGATAAATTAAATCTTTATAAAAATAATTTCCATGAAGAATCTGAAAGGCAAATTTGTCATAGTTTTCTGCACAAGAGGCTAGAGAATAAAAAAGCGGAGTAAATCGCAGTTGATATACATAAACAAACCGAATGACAATGGCTACGATAAAAATCCCGATTAAAATAATTTTATACGAAAATATTCGTGATATAAGTAAACTAAAATTCGAAACAGGGGACGCTTTCATCTTAGATGTCTTGGATATAGGCGGGAGTTTTTGCTTTGTTTTTTTCATCTATACTTTTATTAATAAAATATAATAAATTTGCTTTTATTTTCTATCAAAAAAAGGGTTCTTTGCTGTTGCACTTAAAGGTATTGCATAGACAACTTTTACGTCTTCGTCAAAAAGTCCCAACTCTAAAACAGCCTGACCAACAGTATACATAATACGATTATCGACCCTATTATCCATGGCAACACTTACGGCTGAACCAATTGCTATACCTAAATCACCGGTATTAAATACACAGGGAATTTCCGGATGCTTATTTTTCTCTTCACAATTATTAAATCCGCACATACCGCATTTCTTAAGTCCTAATGATTTAATACGTGTCCCGAGAAGAATCATGATCGGAGAATTTAATATATTTTCTGCATCCCGCGAAAAAGCCGTAACTCCGTACTTCTCCCCCATTTTCTTTAACTTTTCAGAAATCTGTTTAATCTCTTTTTCTTCGACAAGAGCTAAAACCATATTATTTTCACCGCGTCCTTTTGGTGCTGTTTGTGCGGCAATAAGCATTTTTTCTGCAATGGCCCGTAAAGTATCAGTTCTTATATTTTCCTCTTTAATCATTTTTTTCTCCTTAAAATATTCTATAAATCTTGTATTCAATTAATTTCATTTATTACAAATTCTGCTATTTTCTCTAAATGTTTTTCACTCGGGATAACTTCATTAAGCTCCACCATTATCAAATATTGCTCAGAGAATCCCAAGCGGACAGCAACTTCGGCCATGGACATCTTTTTTTCCTCGCGTATTTGCTTTAAACGCTGTATGTATTCCTGCATTTCCATAATTACAATATACTGAAAAAACTATTTTCGTCTATTCTTTTTTAATGACTTAATTTTATCAGGACATATTTTTTTGTTTTCTCGGATAAGGCGTGAGATGTCCTTTTGTCTGCGTGTAATATTATTCTTAGCCATATACATTTCCCTTAATTTATGGGCTCATAACAATATAAAAAAATATACTCATTAATAAAATACAAATTAATACAAAAACAAACAGCGTAAAAGACTTTCTTACCTGCGGTTTATAAAGACCGGGAGCATTCATCAGTCTAAGTATACTGAATTTACTGCACTTGCTGACATAAAGTTCCATATAATTTATTTTTTTATAAACAGTATTGCAATGAGGACAGGTTAAAGTTATTGGGTCTTCAAATTCTCTTTCCCTGCTTTCCCTCACATACCACTCTTTTGTACACTTCTTACATTTTACAATAATCGCTCTTTTCATATAACTTTCCTTATTCGCCCTTTATAAAGCCCCTGATGACGGGTGCCCTCTTTTCTCCTTCTTCGTTCCAATATATTTTCCACATCCGGTGCAAAGATATCCATACAAATCACCGTCGGAGAGTACAAGCAGTAATGTTTCACGAACCGGCATAGCCTGTTTACATGTATTGCAATATAGGTGTGTTGCGGAAAATTGATCAAATTGATCCATTTTAAAAGACACTCTCTTTTATTATCAAAAATAACTAAATTACTAATCTGAAAATATATAATTCAATGCATTATTTAAAATTTAATTTTACCACAAAAATAAAAAAGTAGTATAAATTTAACCCGCTGAAGACTGCGTTTTAGTTTGAGACCCGAGCAAAATATACAACATATTAGCAAAAAAAACTGGATCTTTTGTTATGCCCATATGTGCAGCAAAAAGAAAAGTTACCGAAGACCACTTTATCGGAGACTGAATAAAAGGAACCCATTTATTTCCTACCCGTTCGTCCATCAGTGCGCTTGTTGATAAAACTTTACCATCCCCGGGACCATATTTAATAATCTCAATATCTCCTGAACACTCATCAACACATGCCACTTCACTAGTTTCAACGGCATTACCTAAAAATAGATGAAGTGCGACATCATTGGGTGGAACTGCATCTACCATAAGTGAGTCAGTAAACTGTCTGGCCCGTCTCAAGCATGTACGTAAATAATTAATTGCAATCTCACGACGCTTTTCTTTGTCTTTTACATCGGGCAAAATTATTTTTAAAATCTTATCCTGACCAGGATCAGCCAATCCCCATTTCATACGTATCCATAACTCAGGATCAAATACATCTAATACATCATCCTCACTATTTTTTGAAACCACAGCTTTATTTCTCGTTAAGGGGAGCATCTGATACATAGAAGGAAACGTACCTACCAAAACAGGCTGATAAGTCGGTACACCACGGGCGACTTTAAGTCCCTTGACAAGTTCAACTAGTGAATCCAGATACCCGGCATTGGGAGTTCCGATAATAATCACTTTATCAATATGCTTACTTCCCTCCCAAGTAAGTTTCGGCAATGTCCCGTCAGACGGTAAATCTTGCGCACCATATCTTAAATAATAACGTGTCAGCAAACCTCCCATTGAATGAGCTACAATATCAAACTGAACATCATAATCTTTGATCCCGTAAAGCTCTTCATACTTACTTTGCATATATAATTTTTTATATTTAATAAATTCATCCAACCGCTGAGTATTCTCAACAAGATCACGCCTCCAATCATATCCAAATTGAAAACATGTGTCATATTTACGCTCTTTGTGAGACTCATATGCCTGATCATAATATCCACCAAACCTCAAAGCTTCCAACATGTCCTGATATGCATGCAGATGAAAAGAAAATCCAAGAAGCTTAACTTTAATTCTATCAAGTGGAACCGTAGAAACGACAGCATCCTTTAACTGTCTTAAATGCTTCTCAGTTTCTATCGGAAGACTTAATGAACGAATCCTCTCCTTAGACAACCATCTTGAAAGTCCCATTATAGAATCTTTCCCTGAAAACTTACCCCATACTGTCTCACCTGTTGTTGAATCAATCAATTTTGACCCTAAAAAACCGGGAATAACAATCACAGGATTTCGTTCAATTCCTTCATAAGAAATTGACTTTTTTGTTATTTCCCCGACTAAAGGTTCATCATATACACTTGATGATTTGTATGAACCGACCGACGAACACCCGCTTATCAAAATTGCAACAAAAACTAAAAGTAAAAACCTAAAACCTGATTTCATATTGTACTCTCTTTCTGTTTTATGAAGTAAGGACTCTAATAATATAAAAATAAATTATTTATAATAATTACAGCAAATATGTGCCGCAGTTCTCCATAACATCACGAATCGCTTCGGCGTATATTAAAACATTTTCTTTCGGTCCTTTAATAGTTACAATACCGGCCGTTCTTCCGTCATCGGTGGGAAGAGATAAATTACTAAATGCTAAAAAACCACCCGTATGAATTTCACTGCTTGGAGCCATAAAAAGGTCTGAACTTTTAATCATTGAAACTCCAATGGTACCTACAAGATCACCGAGAGATTTCGGTAAAACTTTGTGAATGAGTGTATACATAAAAGGTGTAAATACGGCATAAAGCTCTAAGAGTTCATAACTTTCACTCTGGCGCCTCCTGGTTGATGCAATATGTTCATCAAAGTCATTTAGATAATCTATAAGTCCCTGCATAGGATCAGACTCATCAAAATAATTACTGGGCCTGATGAAAACAAAACCCGGCCTGCGTATACCTAATTCGGATTCAGCAATATCAACGGTAAATAAAAATTTTCTTTGATAAAAAGCCGGATGATGCCCAAGGAGCCAAATTATTAAACCAACCACGGCTATAGAACCCGTCATCTTATCTTCTAATTTTTTTGCAAGGTTTTTGCGAAACTGGATAAAATGCTCAAAATCAATGAATTCGATCGATTTATATACTGACCCTTTATCAGTCATCGTAGAACACAATTGTGGTACGGTTATCTTTTGTAAAAGTCCGCGAGGAATTGTACATGAGCCGCCTATGCCCCATTCCTGCTTGAGCCGATTGAGCATTTCCTGCATGGGAACACCGTCAAGTGCAACGTGCTGTACCTGTACCCATAGGTCTATTTCACTATAAGAGTAAGAAAATCTCCCAAAAATATTAAGTGTTCCCCACCCGGGATGTTTTTTGCGCAAAAAATCTATTGAAGAAAAACGTATAAACTGCATATCATCTCCATCGGGTAATATCTCAAAATGAATAAATGTACTACCCAAAACCCTGTCTACAAAATAAAAAATATCATCAATGATATTTTTATCAGCCCAACTCTGTCGTGTAATATAATTTTTGATTTTTGTCTTTAAAATAACGGGACGGAGTTTATCCGGGAATGCTTTTGTTGCATTATAAACTGAAATAATAGCTTTTGTAATCTTCTCTTGTATCTGGCCAGGAATCACATGGGATTCAAAAGAATCGGGAGTGAAAAAAGTTTCGATGGCTTCTATGTTTCCGTCATCATCAAATGTCACATCTATAAAATCTAAATAATTTTTCTTAACGCGTTGCACATAAAACTGCTCCCAGTCTAACTGCCAATGTATATCAGAATGTGACTGGAGAAATTTAGCAAACCGGCTGATAAGCTGCTGTTTTGCTTCTTTATAATCGACGACCTGCGGCAACTCCCGCTCAGGCCATACATTCAGGCGAAATACAGCTAAAGAAAATTTTGAATGCTCAGTCTGAAAAAAAGCGCGTGCTGCACGGCGCCATCCATCTTCCCTTGATCTTATTCCAATCTTCTTAAAAAACTGCAAAATCTTAACAATAAATAATAAAAAAATTAATATAGGCGTACGTCTGTCAATTAGATTCCTCATCCTGAGTTTTTTCTTTTTCTCTGTGCTTTTCATAATACCTATATTAATATAAACAAAAAATGATTTAATAAACAACAAGTTTATTTATATAAAAACTTGCAAAATCTCATACTATTCATCAGTAAACCGCTAACATATTCCATTCTACCATAAGATACAAAAAAAGCATTAGCAACTTTACCATGTCACTAACGCTTTTTTTATGCAGCTTGAAATAACCGTCTATACTGTTTGAAAAAAGATTTTTTTGATGATTATTTTCCTATAGGACTCTTTGTAATATCCCGCTCCACACGTTTTACTTTTAACTGTCCTCTTGCTTTACTAAGATCATCCGGAAGGATGAGTTCATTCTTATCCAAAGATGCTCCGATCACACTTTCCAGAGATTGCCTGAATAACCACCCTGCAGCTCCGGTATAACCATTCCATATCATACGCCCCCGGTCAAATGTCGTTAATATATCGGCCGGTTGTTTGTTAGGCTGCCCTCCGTAAATTTCAATTTCATCCCCTTCAACGTGAGAAATAGGTGTAATCTTAAGCCACAGGCGATATGCAATACGGCGATATTCATCAGCTTTAAGAGAATCCCCCTCTTTCTCATATCTTTCAGCCAAGATGCGTGATGCCCTGATAAGCCACTGTACACCATGACAATACATACCGTTCTCGCGCACACCTTCAGGATATTTACTGCTTCTGCCAAGATAAGGTGTACTGTCTTCGCGTAATGCAGGCCATCCAAGTAAAATGACTTTGTCCCTCTCAAGCACCCGCAGTGCTGTATGAAATACCACATGTTCTCTCTCAGGATTAATGCCGCACATTACAGCCCATGCCGCTGTTAATGCATCGGTCTCCCATATGCCGCTGCCTTCAACCCCAATCTCTCTTTTGTTATCGTGAAAAGCCCTAAGATACCGGTCATTTCTCCAGGTTGCTTCCAGAGAATCTTTGAGAGCTTTCATTCGTTCCGCGTAATGTTCTTTAACTTTGTTTCCTTCTTTCTTTCCGATAATGTCAATCATATCCTTCATTATGTAGTAAAGAAAAAATCCCAGCCATATACTCTCACCCTTGCCTTCACTTCCTATCTCATCCAGTCCGTCATTCCAGTCTCCGGTCTGAATTAAAGGCAATCCGTTTTTTCCCATACGCTTTTTAAATACGAGATCAATCGACCTCATACAATGCTTGTAAACAGTGTCTAAATACATTGAACGGTGATAAAGATGCCCCCACCCCTGTTTATTCTTGGGAAGCTTGGCAAAAGGAAACTGTGATGCGACATAAGAAGTTCTCTCATCCAGGATAGACTCATCACCTGTAGCTCTTAAGTATTCAACCACACCCCAAACAAGCCATAACGGATTATCAGAGGCATGCGATCTGCAGGCAAACGCAGTTCTCCCGTCAGTTAACGTAAAAAACCAATGGTATACATCCCCCTTTTTAAACTGGTGGGATGCATGCAAAAGAATCTGTTTGCGTGCAAGTGCAGGATCAACCCAAAGAAGATTTACAGTATCCTGAAGCTGATCCCTGAAACCAAAAGCTCCGCTAGTCTGATAAAACCCGCGCCGCGCCCAGATTCTCTCTGCAAGAGCCTGGTACTTAAGCCAATTCTGATACCTGTCAAATTCCGGTTGATTAGTCTCAATTGTACAGGTCTCCATCAGACCGAGCCACCATTGCCGTGTCTTATCAAGACTCTTTCTTACCGATTCAGTATTACTATATTTTTGAACAACTTGAGTAGCCTGCTTCTTCTCATCAGTCTCACCAAGTATAAAGGCTATTGTACGTTCTCCATTGGCTGGAATTTCTACAGTTCCTAAAAATGCTGCTATCTGCCTTCTGTCAGTTAATTGTGTATTATCTGATTCACCTTTCTCTACCATAAACGGGTGATCCACACCACGGCCTGTTCCGAAAAACCTGCCCCGTTTTGTCTCAACCCCTTCAGCAGGTAATGTCATAGAAACAAAAGCCCATCCCTTGCGAAACATATTGCGTGGATTTCTGAAAAATAACGCATTAAGATTTTTATCATATTTTTTCTGCAGCGGCCCTGACCTCTCAGGCTGAAATTCAAGCACCATCTGAAAGTAAGGGGCTACACGCATTTTTCTTGATTGATTAGAATTGTTTTTTATAGTCAATAAATATACACCTGTAGGATCGTCCGGAGGTACAAATACCGTGAGCTCGGTTGAGAGAGATTTATTCTTCATACGGAATACGGCAGTACCGTCAATTCCGAACTCAGATTCATACTTAGCAGACGTATCGTTCAGAGGATGATACGTAGGAGAAAACCATTCCTTTTTATCTTCATCATATAGATAAATCGCTTCTGCCGGAATTTCCTTGGTAACCGTATCCGGCCAGTCAGGCGTGAGGCGGTTCTGTTGTGAATTACCGTTACAGGAAGTGTGGAGTCCGCGATTATTTACCATAACAGAATGCACCTCGTTAGACATAGCATGATCAAACGGACGAGGGGTAAAAGGAGTATGAACGATCATCTTTCTGCCATTATCTATATATTCGGTATACGGCTTCGGAGTGCCCTTAGGTATTTCTCCATGACCGATAACAGGCGGCTCATTTTTTACCTTTGATGATGAAGCTACACTAACTGTCTTTGGTGCAAGATGCTTGTGAATTAAAGCAAGCGCCTTACCCTTTTCTTTAGCATAACCTATCATTATTCGCACCTTTTTAGACTCCATCGGCCCTAATGAAGCGTTTACTACCAAACTTCCTATCGGATCAAATGTGGGATGAGAAGCGGTATCTTGGGAATCCAGAAAATCAAGCGTCTCAAGTGCCCGGGGACTCCAGATGCTTCGAGCACGTCCGATGAAATCCATACGTGAAGTTAAAAACCCTTCGGGAGTCTCATCAACTGCCAGTATTCCCATAGACTTCGTACTTCTCTGCCATGCAAGAACCGCATTCACACCGCTCACGTATTCCATCTGTGGAAACAATCTGGCATATTGTGTATGGAATCTATCGTGAAGTCCTCCGTTTAAAACCCACTCCAGATAAGGAACTAATTTTATCTCTCGTAGTTTATCAGTCATATTTTCAATAGTAACCGTCCAGATTTCTACTGTACTTTTGTCATTCGGCAGGTTTATATCGATATTCGTCCTGACGCCATTATTAGTATTTGATACATGTAAAGAATTGTTAATCTTCTCAATATTGGAGGCCTGAAACTTTTCCTGAGGAAAATTTCCTACAACAGGCCAGAAGCGGTTTTCACTTTTTTCCTCTTGAGAAGAATCTACCAGAAAAAGAATCCTTCCGCACGGATCTATCATATCGTATGAACGGCGGCTTACGTCATGCTCAGGAGGAAAAACTTCCTTTTTTAAATGAGAAACTTCGCTGTATATTTCTCCGTTTTCCTTGAGAACAACGTTATAAATTTTATTTCTCAATTCATACTTTTTGATCTCCTTCTTCTGCCCTCGCTGTCTTAAGGAACGAATAATAAATGAAACAGCAGTAACACCCAAAATCGCAGATATGAAAAGAAGTATCTGCTCGGGTAATGAAAGGGCTTTCAGTGCAGAAATAATCTTTCCTCCGCCCGCACCGTTTTGCATGGCTTCTGATGTACTCCAGGCATAATCCCAATCCCTGCCACGTGGAAGATAAAAAGGAATAAGCAGCGGGCCCCATGTACAAAAACGCTTAACCGCTTCAGGAATGTATCTCTGAGTTACAGCAGGGCCGATAAAACGTGCGATCCTTTCATCAAGTTTGTCCAGACCTAAGAAACTCAAATTAACAAGTGTTGCCACACGTAATCCCATGTGATCCATCCAAATAAGAACGCGCAAGAAATCAAACGCCAGAATCCAGACAAAAAAGTTTAAACTCCAGGCATTAAATGCTTCAGGTGACATTGTCACGGAATTGAATGTAGCAAATAACGTGCGAATAGCGCCGTCCTGGTTGTACCAGGTCGGATTAGGCATCATTCTTAAGAAAGTAAAAATAATAGGCGACATCCACAACCCCCACCGTAATACGAAAATCATATGTTCAACCAGTTGTGCAAAGCCCGCTTTTGAAAAGAAAAATTTGATAGGTGTTTTATCTTTATCTAAAATTGCCTGCAGGAAAACTTTATTTATAGCAAACAACCATGCTGCAATTGCCCAATTTATGACACCAGCTAAAGATTCAAGAAAAATCAATTTTGCCCCGCCGGTATAGCCTCCCAAATCAACGCGTCCCCATTTATTCACCAAAGGATAAGTAATATAGTCTACACGATCAAAGCCCGCACTGATATAAAGCTTAAACTTTTCGATAACCACAGGTACTTGTCTGGCATCTAAGTAAAACGCAGCTGCACTTCCGACAAAAATTCCAAGTAATGAATCAATAAAATAAAGCCTCCATGACTGAATCTTTCCGCAACCTCTGAAGGAATAAACGAGATCTCTTAAAAAACTAATACCCCCCGAAGCAATAAGACCTATGATTAAGCCGAATTTAATCCTCTCAGACATGACCTCCTGAAACATCCCCTGCGTAACCATATATGCAAACCCGAATCCAACCACAGCGCCTCTGGCATAAAGAGTTTTACTTCGATATGTAAACTTAAGACGGGATACAAACGGCAGGCTTCCGTCAAAAGTCTCAATAATAGTTTTGATAAAAGGGAAAATTAAAGCCCCTGCTATAATGCCAAACACCAAGGGCGAAGCACTCATTAAATTTTTTAAAATAGTAGCATTCAGAAGGATATGGACTGCAAACAAAATTGCCATTAAAATTCCGGAATAGGCCATTCCTTTAGTTATACCTTTTATAACATGTTCCGGGACAGTCTTCTCAGATGGAGCAAGACGTTTACCGGCATCTAACATTATTCCGGTAATAAGATATACCACACCCCACAGTCCTGCGAATGAAAACATTGTAGTTAAAATAACAATTATTGCCCGATCGAGTGCCGGCATGGACCCTACTGCAACGGTAGACCCCAAATCAGCAATTACCGGCGCTATTACAACACCCACAGAAACAAGAATTACATAAAGATGAACCTTGAGTTTCTTAACCGGCTTACCTTTAATCGCTACGCTTATACCGTTCATAACAGCTTCATTAAAAATAAATATGATTGGAAGACGGCCCAAAACTTTAAGAACGTCGGGTGAGGCTGCAAAGATGCCTTGTGTTATGAAACTTCCAATAGTCTGCATAAGGTTGGCGTTTTCCACAAGAAGCAACCAACCGAAAAGAAATGGTGTCCCTGCAATTAATCCTCCTGTAATAGGCTTTAAATGTTTGCCGTGAGAAACTAAAGAATAAGCATTGGAAATATGATATATTAAAAAAACTAAAGCTGCAGTAAGGTTACTTATCATTAACACGTTAACCCATGCAGAAGGAGCCTGCCATAGTACCTGCCTGTTTGATGCAGCAGCTAATAATCCGGTAATTAAAATATTCTGAAATACTTCAGTGGGCGTAAGATGCCTTGCCGTATGGCTTGATTTCAAAACTTCGGCAATTGCCACACCCATCAATGCAATAATTAAAAAACTGAAATTGAAACCAACATCCAACGGTCCCTTCATCCCGAGAGAATAAATCCATAAGGCAACTGCCGCTATCAATACAACAACCATGCTGTAGAAAAAATCACGCTTAATTCTTGATAGGAAAGACCCGTCTGATGAAATAAAATTTAAACGTTCAGCTTTACCTCCTACCTCTTGTCTCAAACTACGGCCCCCTCGAGACAATCCGCCAAGCAAAGAAAAGATTATTGCAAATAGTAAACTAAGTAAAATAACCAAACCAACTTTTATGAACGTAAAATATTTTTCAAAAAAAGTGAGCTTATAAAAATCAAGATCAAAATATAACGTACCACTTACTGCCTCTGCCTCTTGAGGGGTTCGGTGAGCTTTGGCCTCGGCTTCGGCCTCCCCCTCTTCTAAGGAACGACCGCCCATTGGAGTAACTGCTGCCGGACTGACTCCCATAGGACTGATTACAAAAACAGCCTCTTTTAAATCCCCCACCAGGTTCCAATTAATTGACTCCCGAAAATAATTCCATCCTGGCTGAATTTTAAGCTGTATGGTCTGCCAGGTATCTTCCCCCTTAATCTCAACTTTCACTGAAACTTGATCTAACTGTTCAGCCTCAGGTACCCTGACTCCTATTCTGACTGCATCCACAGTTTTTGGTGTTAACTCAGTAGGATACCCTTGAGTCCACAATCCTACGTATGTACCTTTAGGTGCGGTATAATCAAATTTCACAACATCTTTTTCCACAGCTTCATCAAAAATAACAGTGGGTATACCCTGCGCCGGTCCGATATTGAACATTCCTTTTGCACTGGAATCCAGGAGAGTAAAAGCTGGAGTAAAATCAGCTTCCATTACTCCACCTTTGGAAGGTATGCGTTTGATGAAGTTAAGTGCAAAATTAAACGTTCCTTTTACTAAATCATCATCACCAACCGGAATAACAGTAAAACTAACTTCATCTAAACTACCTATAGTGTCCCAGTCAATAGACTCCTGTAGGGAGTTCCATCCGCTCTTAAGCTTAATAGGAATGGCCTGCTCACCTTTTGTACCTTTGATATTTATCTTAACCGAAACTTGCTTTACTTGTGCAGAATCCAATACCCTTATTCCGGCCCTTACTGTATTAACCGCATCGGCATCTAATGTGGAAGGAAAATTGCGTGCTGAAACACTGACAATTGAGTCTTGAGGTAATGAATAATCAAACTCCAAAACATCCCTGCCAATACCTTCGTCGTATGTGGGAAGTGCAGATCCTTTTGCCGAACCGGTCTTCTTTACCGCCCTCTCTAGGGCATCAAGAATACTGAAAGCCGAAGGAATCTTTACTGCTTCTTCAACTTTCTCTTGAATTGCTTCTTTTGAGAAATCAATCGAAAAATGTAATGTACCGCTTAGGGGCTCCTCACCACCTTTATGGCTTACAACAAAGGAAATCTCTTTTAGATTACCTACTATATCCCAGTCAATAGATTTCTGAAAAAAATTACGCCCCTTTTTTAGCTTAAGATCTATAGTCTGGGAATCCTTTGTTCCTTTTATATTGGCTTTCAAAGATACCTTATCATAATCCTTAGTATACGGAGGCACATTAACACTAATCTTTGCCGTATTTACATTATCAGGTCCTAAAGATGCAGGAAAATTTTTTGTCCAAACCTTTATCTCTGTCCCCTTTGGTATGGAATAATCAAACTCTAAAACATCCTTTCCTGTAGACTCGTCATATGTGGGAATTAAAGTACCTTTGGCCCCCTCGGTCTTTACGACCCCTCTTTGGCCAGCATCCATAAGTGTATATGAAGCAGCTTCGGCATATCCTGCGTTATATGAAAAATTTGCTGTAAATATAAATAACGCAAAAGTTAATATTAGACAAACACTCCAAGACCTAGATACTCCGTATCTAATGGTTTTTGATTCTAATAGCATCTCAACCTTCCTGTTTTAAAATTATTATTTTTAAGGTTAGTTTACAAACTTTTTAAAGCAGCTTAAATAACTTCTTAAATTTTTTTTGCCATTTCTTTACCCTGTTTATTTTAAGTTAAGAAATGACCTGTATATTAATTAAATAGCTCTAGAATAAAGCATGTATTATAGCAAATTAATCCAAATTTTCGAAGCTTTTTTCAAAATTTTTTATATAGGTATGTAATATGGCGGAGAACCGCTAATAAAACAAATCGCTTTCATTTATAAAAAAAGCGCCAATCAATTTGATTGGCGCTGTATATGGTAGCAGGGTCAGGATTACCTTTGGACTCACAATGGAGCATTAATTTTATCTATTATCAATTCAATAAAGCCAATAAGTACAGATATAATTCCAAGAATAGTTCCTACCAGAGCCAACGCTTTTCCCCTCAGAACACTCACAGATGTTTTATTTAGTTGGCGAAACCTTTCTCCTGCGACAATAGCTAATAATCCGAATATCCACATATTCACCCATTTGCCTGTTCCCACCAGAGTAACTAAATTCAATGCCCAGACAATTATTCCAAAGACAAGACTTGCAACTGCATATGGACTCAGTTTCTGATTGGTATTAGCCATAATCGAACCCCTTTTTTAGTATTTATTATTAAACAGTTCTACTCGCTATTCGTTTATACGTCGTTTATATATCATATTGAAAGAATAAAATCACTAAAAATATCGTGCCCTTTATAGCACAAAACTGCTATAACTTCTACTATAAAGTGGTTATATTAGGGTCTATAAACACGAAAGGCTATCAACGCATATTGTTGACAGCCTTATCGTTCTATTGGTAGCGGGGCTAGGATTTTCCGCCACTAATTTTATCCATAAAATTAAAAAGGCGGATTCGCCACATCGTGTGGCGAAGAACCGCCTTATAAAGCAAATCCGCTCCCCTTAAAATAAAAGCGCCAATCTTGATAGATTGGCGCTTCAATATGGTAGCGGGGTCAGGATTTGCCTACTACAGTCGAAGCATCCAGCTTCTCCTTGCGTAGGCTCCCCTTCGTTCACTAAATCACACCTCCTGTGTGATTTGCGCTCCTGATCCAGTCGCGCCGTTCACTTCGCTTCAAATCCTTCCTTTACTAAAAAAGATAAAAAAAAGAGGCCAAGAAGGCCTCTTTCTTTTATATTGGTAGCGGGGTCAGGATTTGAACCTGAGACCTTTGGGTTATGAGCCCAACGAGCTACCGGACTGCTCCACCCCGCGATATTGTTTCAAAAAATTTTTTAGTTGTTTCTTTAAATATCTATGACCAGATCCACTTTTAAGAAACTTTTCTCTATTTTCAGCATCACATTTATTAGTATATGCCTCGTAATAAATTAATTCTAATGGCCTTCTATGTTTTGTGGATCGGACGCTGCCTTTATGGTGGCTAGCTATTCGTTGCTTAATATCTGCAGTAAAGCCTATATAATATTTATTATCTTTTTTACTCAATAAGACATATACAAAAAACATTTTTTCAACGATTTCCGTCACGTAAAATGGCTCATTGCATTCGCCATCACGTGACCCCGTTATGCCGCGATAGCGGCATTTTACGGGGGACTGCTCCACCCCGCGATATTGTATTTAAAGAGTTTCAATTAAATCATTAAAGTGGAGTTATGTCAATATTTATTTAAAAAGAAGTTGGCGTGGAAGTTGATGTAAAACACCAGTTTATTAAATTTCTGGCATTAGATATGCTTGAGGAATAAAAAAACTAAACACTTGTTTAAAACTATTAACGTATTTTATTAGCTTATTTCTCCGAGTTATATTTTCAAAGATATACAATATAAGCACTTATTATTATTTTGACATATTGGCATATAAAATGCATTATTAACTAAACGAAAATAGTGTATCTTTTAAACAAGGAGGTAAATAATGAAAAAAATTGTTAGTGTTTTAATTTTATCTAGTCTTGTAGTTGGTATGTTTTTAACTGGATGTGAACAAAAGAGTGATACTGAAAAGGCATTCGAAGGCCTTAAAAAAGATGTAAAAGGAATTACAAAATAAATCATTTATATCTTAGCAATAATATCATAGGCAGAGACAATTATGTCTCTGCCTATTTTGTGTTTTCTGGATGAAAACATCCTAAGCAGCACAGGATGTGCGATAGCGAAGGATGCGAAGATGAAAACATCCCAAATGGAGCCTTGCTCATAACAAGTACATTTTCAATTTTAATCAACACTTGTCAATCAGACTCACCATTTGTTTATCCATATAAACATTTTTAATCCTGACTATTCAATAACATTATCAACCTAAGCTAAACATACTATTATACTAAGATTAATTTCTTACAGTAGGCATGTTTTATGCTTAATAATTTGCATTGAAATAATGTATTTGTGTGTCCTACCAAAATGAAAAGGAGGGTCCCATGAAGAAAACAATCACCTTTTTATTCGCCATTTCATTAACATTATGTATCTTTAATTCAGTCGAGGCTGCAGTTCTTAATTTTGATGATATAACTACTGAAGAATATTTTCATTTCACAAATTATGGCGGATTTACCTGGGATGCAAAATTCGCTGTTGCTTCTGATTCTTTCTATGCAACCTACGGCAATACGTACGGTTCTCCCTCAGGAGAATATGCAGCAAGCAATGATGGTGCATTAAGTGTATCGGTAACATCACCAACTGATTTTAATTTTTGTGGTGCATATTTTACTGGTTGGGCGGTGGACGATGAGTACTGGGAGCAAGATGAGGAAAGCACAGCTACATCAATCACTGTTATAGGATATAATAATAGCACATTCGTTGGTTCAGAAACTATGTCGCTCTCTACTAATCAGTACGATTGGTTGGCCACTAACTTTGTGGGTGTTGATGAAATAGTATTCCAAACTTCTGGCACCCCTCCTGATGAACCATATTGGTTAATGGATAATTTTACATACAATGAACCATGCACTAAACCCATTCCTGAACCCGCTTCAATATTATTATTAGGATTAGGTTCATTAGGAATACTGGGACTGAGGAGATATAAGAAATAAAAAAAAGACGCCGTTTAGGCGTCTTTCTTTATTTGTTCTATCTGTAATTATTACTGGCTGTTAGTATCTGGTGCTAACTCTTCTTCAGCGGCCTCTTCTTCCACAACCTTATATACCACCTCACCAGGTTTGACCAGCCCCATTTCATCCCGCATAACTTTCTCAAGGTGAGTTAAATCATTCTTCAGTCTCTCAATCTCGTTATATATTTTCTCGTTTTTATCCTTAAACTCTTCAATCTGCTGAATCAAATCAGCTTCTTTTTTCTTAAGTTCCTGATAACGGGAATAACCCGGTAAATAAATATAAAAAAACAGTACAATTATGAAAATACACAATCCTATAATAATTAACTTCTTATATTTCATTTGCATAAAGTTTGCCCAGCATAAACGGCTTTTTTACCCAGCTCTTCTTCAATTCTGAGGAGCTGATTGTATTTAACAATCCTGTCCGTGCGGCACAGAGAACCAGTTTTAATCTGGCCAGTATTAAGTGCAACCACGAGGTCGGCGATCGTGGAATCTTCGGTCTCACCACTTCTATGGCTGATAACTGCAGTGTATTTATTACTGTGAGCAAGATTAATTGCCGCTATTGTCTCGGTCAGGGTTCCGATTTGATTTACTTTAATAAGAATAGAATTTGCAACTCCCATATCTATCCCCTTCTGAAGACGCTTTGTATTAGTAACAAAAAGGTCATCACCAACAATCTGAATTTTAGAACCAAGTATCTCTGTCATCTTCTTCCATCCGTCCCAGTCATCCTCCGCAAGTCCGTCTTCAATGGAAAATATAGGATATTTTTTAACCCAATTTTTATAAAAATCAATCATAGCATCTGAAGATTTTTCTTTGTCTTTCTCTGCCTTCAAAATATATTTCCCATTTTCAAAAAAAGAACTTGAAGCCGGATCAAGAGCTATTTTCACATCCTCACCCGCTTTATACCCCGCCTTTTCAATGGCTTCAAGAATAACTTTAATCGCCTCTTCATTTGATTTTAAGTCCGGTGCAAACCCGCCTTCATCCCCCACAGCGGTTGAAAGCCCTTTTTTCTTAAGCAGAGACTTTAAATTATGAAACACCTCAGATCCCATACGCAGTGCTTCACGAAATGTCCCAGCGCCAAAAGGCATAATCATAAATTCCTGAAGGTCAACATTATTATCAGCATGAGAACCGCCGTTAACTATATTCATCATGGGAACGGGCAGAGTAACTGCATTATCCCCTCCTATATATTTGAACAAAGAAATACGTTTGGCACAAGCTGTGGCGCGTGCAACTGCAAGTGATACGCCGAGAATAGCATTCGCGCCTAAATTACCTTTATTCTCCGTACCATCCAGGTCAATCATAAGTGAATCTATTTCAGATTGTCTGTCCGATTCCATGCCCACAATCTTTGGCGCAATAATCTGATTCACATTTGTTACGGCGTTTAAAACTCCTTTGCCTAGATAACGACTTTTATCACCGTCACGAAGCTCAACAGCTTCATGTTCACCTGTAGAAGCACCGCTCGGCACAGCAGCACGGCCGAGTATACCGCCTTCAAGAAATACGTCAACCTCAACCGTAGGATTTCCCCTTGAATCCAAAATTTCACGTGCCTTAATTTTACTAACCTTTGCAGCCATGTAATTCCTCCTTATAGTACAATATGTTTAAAGTAAAATTCTTGTATCAAAAGTGCTGATTATATTACACAGGAAAAGAATTGTATAGATTTTTTTTGACTTTATGCGGAGTCTTATTAAATTTTTCTCACTAAATCAATCTATTCCGTAAAACAACTTAAGAACTGCTATTAATTATGACTCTTTTGCCTTTAATTTTTAATCTGTTTTGGATTAAAAGATTAATAGCACGAGGATACAACTCATATTCTATTTTATGTATGCGCCTCTCAAGTGAAGCGAGTGTCTCACCCTTTTCCACTTCAACCACCTTTTGCACAATTATAGGGCCACCATCAAGCTCTGCAGTAACAAAATGAACAGTAACACCTGTAACTTTTACTCCTGCTTCAAAAGCATCGCTAATACCATGCATACCTTTAAAAGACGGTAAAAGTGCTGGATGTATATTAAGTATTCTATTCCTATAAAGTCTTACAATGTAAGGACTTAAAATCCTCATGAAACCGGCCAAAATTATATAATCCACACAGTTTAATCTCAAATATTTAATAATTTCTTTCTCAAACGCCAGTTTAGTCCTGAATTTTTTAGGATCTACAAATATTGTTTTTATACCATGGGCCAGGGCTTTCTTTAAAGCACCTGCATCGGCTACATCACTCACCACGCAAGCCACTTGAGCTCTAATCCGCTTCTTCTTTACTTCTCTTATAATGTTATCCATATTTGTTCCACGGCCCGAAACAAAAATTGCTATGCGTTTCATTTTTGATACTCCTTTCAATACACTAATGACCACGAATAAAAACACGAATATACACTAAATACTTTTAGTGGTACTTAGTGTCTTTTCCCTTCTATCACAACAACAAATTCTCCTTTAACGCCTTTCGTAGAAAAATG
>CAZLCT010000026.1:0-26791 GCA_964558015.1 uncultured bacterium
GTAGAGCTTATTCTAACTTAAAAGTGCGTGTTTGTTAATGGGGAGCAGTATAATTTCTTCAACATATTTTTCAACATTAATATCTTTAACAATATCGTCTATAAGACTTGCTCTCCATATATGACCTATCTGAAGAGACTCCTTATCTATTATCCCCAACTTAGCTGTAGAGGGAATCTGTTCCAGATATTTCGCTTCCTCTAACATTTGCATACTTGCATATATCCCAAGAAATTTCCTAACTCTTCCAACTGTAGTCGGTCCATCAACAGTTTCATACGCTCCATCAGCTGTCGCAAAAGCAGGAGAACCAGACATCCCCGGAAAAGCAGAAACATCGATTAAAAACAATGGCTCTCCTTCAAAATCAATTTCCGGTTCACTTGCAATATTCCCTGTTTTCCAAATAGGAAGCCAATTCTTTTTATCGTAATATCCATAAGGATACCCAATAAGAGTAACTGGGGATGTTGTTCTCACTTTAAGCTTTCCTCCAGCCCAATCTCCAGAAATAGCTGACACCTCAGCGCCGTCATAAAGAGCAGTTACAATAGGGATAACCGCAATATCAGCATTAGGAAACTCCTTGCTACTTAACCATATTGGTTTACCTTCTTTTGTGAAAAGTGGGAATTTAACTTCCTTAACATCGCCAGGATTTTCATTATTTTTGTGAAAATAAAATATTATGTTATCGCCAATCGGAGATTTTGTTTCCTTTGGGGGATGTCCAGTTACTACATGATGGTTTGTTATCAAAAATACAATATTTCCATGTTTTTTATCTTTTGAAACATAATAAAACCCAGTTCCTTGTGAAACTACTCTATCTCCTTTTCGCAACATTATCGGTGTGGTAACAAGTGATAAATGCTCAATTGCCATTGCAGTACCCTCCTTACTGAATAAAAAAATGCAAATTAAAATAAGTATCCATTTTCTTGCGTATATGTGATTCAACATAACTTCCCTTATCTTTTTAACATATTATCGCGTTATTTCCAATACCTGCCTCTGCCCCTCCATTGTACTATGCGAGTAAAACTCTAACAACACATTTGTATCCCTGATACCCGTTATGGCCTTAACATCAGCTATCGGCACGTTCTTCTTGCCACATTCGGTGCATAACCGATGCCTGAAGTAATGAGGGGTGATCTCAATACCTATTATTTCCCTGCTTTTCTGCTTTAAATAGTCACATATCCTATTCGGAGTACATCTATTGCCAAGACGGTTTGGAAACAGCCATTTTGTTTTATTATTACTCAACGCCCGGCGTATATGTCTTTCCATGTCCTCATCCAGATACGTCAGAGGGGCGTTTACCCTCTTCTTTGTAGTTTCTGCTCGAATATTGATGGCAATTGGCTGAAACCCCCTTAAAACCACATCTCTCTTTTCAATAAGTGTAATTTCTTCCCTTCTCCGGCCGGCCCTATACATGAAATATATGACGTTATAATAATCCGGCCTATCCTGCTTAATATGGGCTAATAACTTTTCGATACTGCTTTTACTGATATTCGGGTAGGTTTTCTTTACCGGTGGAGGTTTCTTAAGCTCTTTCAGCTGTTCTATAAGCTCTTTGCTACAATATCCCAGTAAATAAAGACGGTTCATAATAGCTTTAACATGAATAAGCTCCGACCTTATGCCGTCTTGCCTGCCAAGATCATTAGCATAATAATTTCGGTATTCCCTGAAAAATGACAGTATGAGTTGTCCTGGACTTGAAATATCCGGAAAATATTTTTCTCTGAAATCACCAAACATACGCCAATATGTGTTCTTATATCTTCCGCGGGTTTTCTTAATAAGTTTAGTCTCGGCCAGGAGATCACCCTCTAACCTTTTCCAGACTTCTTCAAAATCAGCATCAAGGCGATATCGCCCGTTATTTGACATATCCTGCCTCTTCTGATATTCCACCATATCAGAAGCGCGTTTTAAAAAGGCTTCTTTTTCTGTTGTGGCATCAACACGATACTGTTTCCGTTTCCCGTTTACCTGGAAACCGATCTCGTATTTTTTACCTTTGACTATTTCCCTTACACCGGGATATCGCTTGCCCATCTTATCTTACCCCATCAGCCATTTGTCAAATTCCCGGGCCAAAGCATATAATTTCTTCCCGATCTTTCTCAAAGGACAACCTGTCCTCTCCCGCCAACTTTTCCTTTGAATAGTATTCTGCGAAATCTGCAAAATTTCCGCTATTTGTCCTACTGTAAGAACGTCTTGCCGTGTCATCTTATTCCTCCCATTTTTGCCTTTACTTGAAATGTATCCAAAAGATACACACAACGATCAGATACGTTATTATCGCCATAGCTATATCCTCGATTCCAAAACCGACAGTTAAAGTAAACATGACCAATACTGATGAAAGCAAAATATGCAACAAATTCTTATTCATGTGTATATTCACCTGTATAGTTAGAGTGTAAAAAAAACCTACCAGGTAATTCCGATCTCTTTGAGCTTATTGAGTATCAACTCGTTCTTTGGAGTTGTTTCTCCTCGCTCCCACCTGGCAACAGTATTACTTGTCGTGAATATCATGTTTGCTAATTCAAGCTGAGTCAAATCCTTCTCTTTCCTGAAATCCCTCACCGTCTTAGCAAACTTCCTTTTATCTATTTTTGTCATATGCTTATTTCAAATATACCACATGTATAGTCATGTGTCAAGGGAAATTTTTAGATAATTTTTCATCTTTAAAAATAGTATTTGTCCTATTTGGCATTATTGGCATTGGTATTATCGGTACAAGCCCAGACCAAGGCAACAATCCAAGCAATACCGCCCGTAAAAAGCATAAACAGGTTCAAGATAAATATCGCTAATTTATTGTTATGCTTCCGCTTATCAGCAACAATAGTTGGCAAGAAATAAACAATTACACCGAGAATAACTAGCGGAACAATCCACGCCACAGGATTTTGATTCAACCAAGCAATAAAACCACCCATTCTTTCCTCCTAAAAATTTCTTAATCTTTTCCTTTATTCTCCTCTGGCTTAACATATCCATAATCCTTTATCTCTGTCCAGTGTATGCCTTTGTCTGATACCACCCAAGTCCTGCCAGTTATGGTATCAAAGGATATTTTCCCATACTTTAATCATCTCTCGCATTGCATCTTTGACCTGCACACTGGTACCATCTTTTTTTAAATAGTAAACTGCATTACAAAAGCTATGTTCCAAATCATTACCATCAACAATCTCACTAGTTTCATCTACATCTTCAACGTAAACAGCTCCACTGGACTCAACTGTAACATGTACCTTACCAGAGTTTGTGTACAAATGCTTATATGCATTAGCAATACTTTGGATATCATTAAAGTAATGGGTTTTATTGGCCATGTATATTTTGAAGTCTTTAAATTCATTAAATCCAGACACTCTTGAGTCGCCTTTCCTTTTATAATAGTTGAAATAATTATCTGTCATATGGAACAAACTCACAACGGCATTAAATGCTTTACGAATACTACCTTTATCATCACAAAATTCACTATAATTTGGCTTTACAAAGTTATTAAAGTAATATTGTGGTTCCATTTGCATTTTATCAAGCCTCTATCATTTCAAGAGCAGGCACTTCGTCCCATGTGCGACCATTAAGTAAACGGCCTGCCTTTTTCTTATTAGCCCCACCCCATTGCTTAAAGAAAAATGACACACTATCCTTCAAACATTGATCTCGAATATCAATAACCCATGATTTTTCCATCGGTCTTGCTCCTGGCCCAGATTCCCCTCCAACAATAACCCAATCAATTCCATTTAACTTTAAGTCACGAATAGGTTCTAACAAAGGCTCTAAAGAAACAAATTTAATTTGTGCCCCTGTCGCTCTAAGATCATCTATGCGTTTAACATATTCCTGCCCTTCAACAGTTACACCCATCCATATGTTTTCTGACCAATTTAGCCTTCTCGCTATTTTCCTTAATCTTCCAGATCTTTTCGTTAAAATCTGAAACGTATGCCACTTAGCCCTATTCATCACATTAAATGTTCTGTATATAAAATCTGATGGAACATCTTGATGAAATAAGTCACTCATAGAATTAACAAATATTGTTTGAGGCTTTTTCCAACTTAGAGGCAACGATAATACGTGTTCATGCAATGTAATTTTAAAACCATTAACATAGTTAGGCTGCCCCATAGCTTTCAAGCGTTTTGCCATTCTCTCGGCATAACAGTTCTTACACCCTTTGCTAATTTTAGTGCAACCAGTCACGGGGTTCCATGTAGATCCTGTCCATTCAATTTTAGTTTTATTCATTTTATCGCCTTAAATATAATCTCTTCTGGATTCTTATAACACTTATCATAGCTAATTTTAGTATGACCTTTATACTGTATCAAGCCCTCTTTTTTTAAATTTCGCACGATTTCGCTCACATGAGATGGCAAAAAACCGTTATCCAAGGCATAATCATATAAACCCTTATTGCTGATCATCTTAGACCCAGCTATAACTTTCCTTACATCATCATTAAACTTTTCGATTTTTGTCTTCCCTTGCAGTTCAGGAAACAATGTAGGTTGCTGTTTATCTATATCATCATCAATATCAAAATTCGCCTCTCCATTAATCTTGTTTTTATCCCATGCTATCTTTAAGAATTTTTCAGCCCCCAATACATTTTTTGTTCCAAAAATAAGACCATAAATATTTTGGTCTTTTTTTATTGTAAAAGGATATAATTTTGTCTTGCTAGACTGTGGAAGTTTTTCCTTATAATACTCTACAATTATTCTATGTATATATGCTTGTGGGGATCCTTTTATTTTTGCAAGATCTAAGTCTGGAAAATAATTTTTAAAGGCTTTCAACTTGCCAAACCTATTAAAGAAAGAAGAAGCAATGAAAAACATAAAATCAGTGCTAGTAAAAGTTTCCAAAGCTTCAAACACCTGTTGTGTTATTTGTTTTACCCCGCTTTGATCTAAAAATATTAGATTTGCTTTATCCTTTATCTCCGTTGCTACTTTTGGGAATAGATTAGCAAAATCCTCATTATGATACTCAATTTCTACATTATTCTCTAAGCCTAGCTTTTTCTCCCGATCCTTAACGCAGTTACATAAATTTTTAAATTTCCATTTTATATATTCATTAAATATCACTTTGATCTTAAGCTCTTTTGCAAGAATATCATCTCTATATCTTTCAATAATACTCATGATCCTGAGCGGGCTTCCAGGCACTCCGACAGGATCTTCTCCCGCACCAGCGAAAAAATCACATACATTCACCTTATCAATATAAGGATTATGGATAAACACAGGCAACCACTCTTGAAGATACGCTTCAAATATTTCCAATTTGGTTATAGTTTCATCTGGAAAAGGCTTTTTATGCAAATCTTTTTTTGCCATTTGATTACAATTATTTGTCCTATAGGTACCGACTACGCATTAGTTCTAAATCTTTTTTTCTACACATCGCACACCATATTTTCTGCAAAGTTTTCTCAATTCTGCAGGTATTGACCAGGCGACTAAAACAGCATCAACATCTGCAGACTTAATATCCAGTCTAGCCTCAGCACATTTAAGTACTTTATATTTTAAGGCCTGATAAAACCCCGGTTCCGGCCAAACTGTTTCTATTTCTACAACAGTAAACTTGTTGCCGCTGCGTTCGAAATAAACATCCACCGTATCCCCACTGGGGAAAATATACTCATCTTTTGCATAAACAACTCCATTGATACCCAATTGCCCTGGATTGTCTTTAACCCATTTCTTTAATTTCTTATGCTCTTCCCCTTCGCCGCCAAATCCATATTTACGATTAACGGCAATCCGCTTTTTCCTTTCACTGCCTTTTTTCGTACGGGGCCCTTTTGGCAATATCAGTTTTATGTCTTTAAAATCATTATCTACTATATAATTAACTACAAGCTTAGCTTTTTCATCACGCAATGTCTCTTGTAAATCAATTAAAATACGTTTAATGGTAGAGTCATCGAGGTATCTAACTATACCGGATCCCCATCTTGCGCCACCTTTTGTATTGTAGTAATCCCAAAAATATAACTCTCTCGCTTCTTCTAAAGGCAATCTTATACAATATGGTTTTTCACCAAAAAGTACTGTTTCTACCCCTTCACCCTCTTCTACTTTTCCTATTTTGAAAAATCCGATAATCCTTCTGTTTATCTCTGGATCACCCGGGAAAAGTGTTGTCAAAATAGCAATCTTGCCTTTTTCAACTTCCCAAAGATGTATAGGTGTTCCTGCGCGTTTTCCTGTATGGTAAGTTCCAGCCCCAAATCTCCAGTTCTTGAAAAGAGTGCTCTCATAACAGGGCTCATAGGGTTTCTCGCCCTTGAAACCTCTATTGTAATACTTTCGACACTCACACTGTTTTTGGCTGCACCATACTCTGCCTTTTTCAATATTGGACTTAATGTTATCTACAGAACAGGTACCATTAAATCCGACAAAATAACCTTCTCCACCATTGTTATAGGTACACTTTATAGCGATATTCTTTCCCATAAGTTACAACCTCAGCATTTTCTCAATCTATCTTTTATGTTAATACTCCTTTAGATCATTTCTCGATATTTTTTCGCCACAATGTGGACAAACCACAAAATCTTCCCCCTTCTCACTTATTTCATCTTCATATATAACAGACTGGCAATGAGGACAAGTTGCATCGCCTGTGAAATATGTGAAAAACCACGCCATAAATTCATCGTCAGGAAAAATATCCATATTACCTGTATTAAATCCTTATTATGCCTTAAATAAAATTCTCTCTTTTACTTTTTCTCCAGTAATTTTTTCCCATAATTCTGCGTATAGATCAACTTGATTTTGATATGCTGCCTTTTTCTTTACATTTGTCTCAAAATCGTCTGTTTTATAATCTACTATAACCCACCCATCAGGTTCTTTAAATATTAAATCTATAACTCCAGTAACAATCATTTTATCTTTCTCTGAGCAGAATGGTATTTCAAAATACTTTTCTTCTGATTTCAACATTCGCGCCCAAATTTTGCTTTTAGTTACCTTGTCTATTGTGCTAAGTAATGTCGGGGCTTCGCCTTCAGGAAGGCCTTCTTGACGTAATAAACCTGCTGCTAACACTGACATCTTATCTTGTTTCCCTTTACCACATAATTCGAGTGCACGGTGAACAACTGTACCCCATAACGCGCCTTTCGCGGGTTCTCCAGCAAAAATAGAAGGTGATTCAACTATGCCAGTTACACTAGCAACATCATAAGATTTCGTACATATAGAATCTATTGAAGATTGTATTTCTTTCTTTTTATCTATCCACCTATCCTCAGACATATCGAATTCTTTACGTTGTTTGGGATCAATTAGCTTGTCAACTTTGAGTTTAGGTGCGTTATCCAAATATGGATATAATGATTCCCATATTTTACGCTTAGATCCCTCTCTATAAGTACTTACCACCAAAATATTCTTGGCACGTGTTACAGCGACATAATCTAGACGATCTTTTTCCGCATTTTCATATAACTTTTCTTCGCTAGCATATCTCTCCCATTCTCTGGGAAGCGCCAGTTGTTCAATTTTATACATACCAGCCTGTGCCATAACAGTAAAATATCCTACGGATTCTTTTTCTGTTCGCATAACATGCGATTCCGGATCAAAGTCACTAATACTTGCAGCAGGGTCTGCCAAGATAACTACCGGTGCTTCAAGTCCTTTTGCCTTATGCAAATTCATTATCCTTACGGATTTTGTTGTTCCCGGGAATAACCCCATCTCTTCTATCATAGCTTTTTCTCGGAGCTCCCCAAGATATGTCACTATTTCAGCAAAACTTCCAGTATTATCCGGCTTGCTTCCACGTAATAATTCTATCGCTTTAAACAAGTTCCCAGATCTACTTGATCCCATATGTTCGCTTACAGCAAATGGTATAGCACCAAGATCTTCAATAATCTTTTCTATTGCGGTTACAGGGGTATTTTTGATCGATATGTCGTAGTATTCCTTTAAACGATGAAATGCTTCTTTAATTTTTTTATTCTTTTCATCAGGATCACAAAAGAAACTGTACCTACCTTCTGTTTTAGCATATTTATATAATTCATCATCGCTTATCCCAAAATACATACCCCTCAAAGCAGCTACCAGGGCAACTTGATTCATTGGATCAGCAACTGCATGTAAAACCTTGTATATTTCATATATATCTTCAGATGTATTGAAATTTTCACCGCCTGAAATCTCATAAGGTATATTAAGCGCTTCAAGCGCTTTTGCGTAAAGCGGAAGCCTCTTTTTTTGTTTTGTAATAATCATGAAATCGCCAGGCTTCGCATCTGGATCAATACCAAACATCTTATCTTGTTCTGTTCTTTCCAATTTTAAGCCACCATTTATAGAGTTATATATCCATGCAGCCAGTATACGCGCATCAATTTCAGCGATTGTGTCGACAGGGTTATAACTAATTCTTGATATTGCGTTTTCAAATATTCCATTTGTATACTGACTATCGGCACTCCTTATGGTCATAAGAGGCGCGAACTTTGCTTGATATCTAGTATCGTTTTCAGGAAAGATATTCCTAAAAACATCGTCCGTTATATCTTTGATTGGCGGAAGAGATCTGAAGTTGGCTGTTAACTCTATAATCTCACCGGCTCCCTTAGCAAATAACCTCTTGACCTGATTATAAATGTCTATGTCAGCTCTTCTAAATCTGTAAATACTCTGCTTCGGGTCCCCTACGAGAAACAATGACCCCGGTTTGGGAACAACTTTCCGCCAGTCATCTTCCGAATCGTCATCAGCTGTTAACAGCATTACAATTTCTGCTTGTATAGGATCTGTATCCTGGAATTCATCAATTAGAAGACGCTGTATGGTCTGCTTAAAATATGCTCTTATTTCTTTGCTCTTTCTTAATAAATTTGCCGACCTCATCAATAGATCTTGAAAATTAAGTATTGATCTATCTTTCCGCCATTGATCATAATATTCAACACCACCAAGGGCAAATTCTAATAGCGGCTTATGCAAATACTCGCTCCATGATCTTAATGCAGGTCTTACAATATCATCTTGTAATTTGTTTATTCTATCTTGACTATCAAGAGCCGTATTTTTGTCAGCCCATTTCTTCTGCGTGACCTTTTGATCCGTTTTTAAAATCTTTAATAACTTAATAAAAAGCCTAGCTTCATCAAGATACCCCAGAGTAAATAGCTTAAGACATCTTTGAATAGTCGTTTGCAACTTATCCCAACCACCTGTAGGCTCACTATCCGGCATCTTTTTTCTTAGTTCACGAATTACTTTTTCAATTTCTTTTTTTGCCGCAGAAAAATCTGGTTTCGGTAAAGACTCTTTTACCACCTCAACATCCGGAAAAGTAACTAACCGTATATATATCCCATCAAGCACTTTGGGATTAATTCCATGCTCGTGCATCCAGGACATGATATCGCCTCTTTCAAGCCCCTGTCTTTCAAGATACTCTTCCCAAACAGCACGTGCAAAAATAATATTTTCGTCCTCTTCTATTTCCTTAAAACCCGGATCTATGCCCGCTTCTACGGGACGCTCCCTTAAAAGTCTTGCACAAAATGAATGTATTGTGCTTATTGATGCTCTCTCAAAATTTGAAAGTGCTTTTGAAATGTTATCTTTTTCTTTTTCAGGTACATCTTTTTCATGCAAAATCTCTTCCAGATTAACCTGAAATCTTTCCCTCAGCTCAGCAGCAGCTTTTCTTGTAAAAGTAACTGCAGCGATATTTTCAATACATGCATGCCCATACCTTACAATACCTGTCATTCTGTCTACAAGGCTATGAGTTTTGCCAGAACCAGCACCAGCCTCAACAAACAGATTTTTGTTAAGTTCCGTCGCTATCTTTTCTCTAGCTTTATCGTCTGACAATACGGATTTATTCATACTTTTTCAGTTCTTTCCACCATGCAAGTTCTTTATTCTCATCATTAGAAAGCTTGTTATTTGAATATGTTTTCGCTTTTTCGCCGCCACAAATATCCGAATAATCACAGAAAGTACAGGCATCTTTTTCATTACTTATAATAAAATATCCATTCTCGATAAGATTAAGAATCTTATCAAGTGCCTCCTGCCACTTTTTGTTATCTGTTGATCTGGGAAAGATGCCTCCTTTCCCATCACCTGTACCTTTTTCGGTAGGAGTTAGATATCCTGAGGCTGTGACTTCGGCACTTGTATCCCCGTTCCTTTTCATTATCTCTTCCGCAGCCTCAGCATAAAGCCACGGCTGCAACTGTTCCCCTTTTGCCACAATTGTATGCTCATCATATAAATATGCTGATCCGGTTTTATAATCCCACACATGATATTCTGATTTGCCTGCTTTATCTAACCGGTCTATCTTACCTCTGAGTAATATTTCCTTACCATCTGCAAGCTTTATTTTGACATAGGTTCCAGGCTCCGCCCCGAAAAGAATTTCTGTTCCTACTGGATCGGTCTTTATACTTTCATTGATCTGGATAAATACTTTTATGTCCCTTTTAAGCTGCACTACCTCATTCTGTAAAATTGATTCATTTGGAGGCGGAATTTCTTCTTTATATTTTTTGATCCATCTATCAAGGATTTCTTCGATCAATACTTGTTGTTTCTCAGTGTTAAGCTGTTTTTTTCCACTTTTAATACGGTCTATAAATTCCTTAAATACCTCATGGAGCAAACTCCCTCTTTCAGCTGCATCGAGCCACACTCCAGGTTCTTTTATTGTTTCATCGGGCTTTCTTATCTTTAATACATTCTCAATAAAATACGCGTATGGACATTTCGCAGCTAATTCAAGACGTGAACAGGATACAACTCTTTCTTCATTATTGCGAATAGTAAGGTCTCCACTATACGGTTCAATCTTTCCATCATATTTCGTAAAAATATTACTATTTCTATTCTCATCTGCAATAAGACCTTCTTTTATGCCCTGGAAAGCCAGTTTAATCATCTTCTTCCCGTCTTTAAGGACTCCTTCTTCTGCCAAATTAGATACCCACCAATCAGTTTCATCTATAAATATATTATCTTGAACTCCTTCAACAAAGCCTATTGGCTCTCCAAGTTCATTGAATAAATCATTATAATCAGCCCCAGGCTTACCCTCTTTTATCCTAAAAACTTGAAGCACAAGCGAAGATGGGAACACTTTTCTATCTTCTTTAACATCAAAACAAGGATAACTAACCGTTACTTTTCCACGTAGGCCCGCAAATAGACCGGCCATATCATATAAGTTTTTTCTTATCTTTTCACTTGAGATCTCAAGCCCAATCCCCATCTTTTCCCTTTCGCCATCAAGAAGTATGGGGTCCTGCACAATCTTTAATGGAAACTTTCTTTCATCCAATCCAACAACAAATGTGTTGCTACGGCCCGATTTGCCTCCCAGTGAATAGTGCGAAACGTGCAGATGTCCAGGCATCGGTTTGGACGATCTAACACGTATTGAAGCAACAGTTTCAATCAGTTTCTCTATAGCCTCATCAAACAAAATCTCACCATTTATTAACCGGCCAAGCATATTTATTTTCTCTTTCGCCTGATCAATAAATGCCACGTCATTATCACCAACAATAGAAATATACTGTTCTAAAAAAACAGTGCATCCTTTACATAATTCGGTAAAATTAATCTTTTTATCTTGTACTTCGGGAACCAACTTAAGCATTTTTTCGCTTAGTTCTTTAAGTTTTTCTAATTTTTTAATTTTTTCTTCCTTATACTCAGCGCTTTCTTTTTCCCCTTCATTTCGTAAAGCCTCTGCCTCCTTCTTTGTTTCAGATATCTTTTTTCCTAAAACAAGAGGATATCTCTCTCTTCCCCATCCAACGCCTGATGTCCTCAACAAATAAGCAAGAGCGGATGTCCCCTCCTGTTTTAATCCTCCTGATTCCAAAATCCGTTGGAAATGGATTTCAGAAAAGTCCTCTTTTATCCATAGCAAAAAGGCCATCATTATCCGCCCGGTATTAACCATATGCGAACCAATTCCATCAGAAAATGTCACTGGTATTCCAAGCTTCTCACAGGTTGAATATATAAGATCTGCATAACCGTCTGTATTCGTATAAACTACCTCTACTTCATCAACTGCTCTCTTATTCTTGATAATCCGACGCACGACTTCATGTATCTCATTGCGATAGCCAATAGCATGAAAAAAACTAACGGTATCATCCTTGATCACTGCTGGTGCCTTCTTACTCGCAAACAACCATCTTAATCTTTCGATATTAGTTTTAATCTCAGCACCATTTAAATAATCAGTCTCCCAAACATCACTTGTGAGTGGCAGGCCTAAAACATTATCTTCTGGTATCACAATGAGATTATCCCCACCTATCTTGTTAATAAACTCTCGTTCAATACCACGCATATAATGCCGTGAAAACACCAAGTATTTGGCTTCTCTGACTGAGGGGCCTTTCTCTAGGACTTTTAAAGCCAGCTCAAGAATCCCGGCCTTATCAATAAATTTCTGTTCTTTGAGCTCCTTCTCATACGCTGAAAGAATAAGTTTTATATCTTTTTCTTTTTCGGGATTTACAAAATATCCTTTCTTGAGATTTGAGGAATTGACACCTTGCATGCGAAGTTCCTGTATTGTTCGGCTAAGTGCCTCAACAATCCCTTTATTTACAGGATGTTTTTCAAAATACTTGAGCTTTCCTTCATCGGAAAGCTTGCAAAAAATATTATCAATAATGGTTTGTGTGCCTAAATAAGATATAGCTTCAAGGTCTTCCACAATTAACACATCCTCTACCAGTTCAAGGGCTAATTTTTCTACGCTTTTAACCCTGTAGTTTGTCCATGGCGCTATCTTAGCAACATTTTCAAGTATCTGCTGACCAATATGGTAATTGCGTACTATTAAGATTTTCTCTTCGCGAGGATATTTTCTAGCGAGAGCTATTAACGATAATAACGTCTGATTTACTGGTATGCTTCCGGAATTTGTCACAATTTGTTATCCCATTTTTTAATTATTCTTTCTCTTCTTCTTATGTTTTTTCTCAGGTTTATTTATCAACTCGTCTTTTATCTCCATAAGAGCATCATGCATTTCTTCCTGCTCCCTATCCTTTTTGTCGAAATGCTTAACAAGGGGATCAATTGTCCAAAGAAAGGTTTTACAAAATATCCACCATAATAAAAATATAAATGCACCTACGATAACAAGTAAACCTAATAGCTGCATTTTTATTTACACTCCATTTTATCCTTATTCCACTCCCATAGCCTTGAATACGGCATCTATCGGATCAGCGTAAAAAGCATTTTGGAAATTGGACAATAATTCTCCTGGAACAGTTTGAAAATCTTTAACACTGCTTGATGGGATTAGAATTCTTCTTGCTCCAGAATCAAGGGCTACTCGCATAGATTCTGCTAAATTTTCCACAGGAATAATATTTCCCCCTAAACTCATGCTTCCTAGAACGACTATCTGCGATTGAACTGGCTTATGCATAAGCGCCGAAGCGAGAGCAATAACAGTTGTTAACGCCAAGGCATCTGTGGTCCCTGAATTGTGGAGCTCCACCACATGAATATGATAATCATGATCACCAGCTTTTGGGGTAACGCTTATTCTAGAAGCATTAGCCTTAAAATAATCAAAACCTATGCGAAGGCATTCCTTTGCCACGGCTGTTGATCCAACCCCAGAAAACCGAACAGAACCATTGCCAGGGTTCATTTGAGTTTCTATACGATATAACCCTAAATGACCATTACTACCACGTGCTACTGTATGTATTGACCCGGGATGTAGGGGACCATCCGGTATTAAAGCTCCTCCCCCCATCTCTGGAACTGATATATATTTTTCTTCATTATTCTCTCTGTCCGCATAACTTAAATGAACATCATAAAACTCCATGCCACCTATCTTTTTGAGCTGTTCTTTTACACGTCTTCTTGTTTCAAGGGCATAATCCAAGCATTTTGCTACTGCTTCCTTATCATATTCCCCGTGAGGATAAAGAAGTTTTAATAAACCAGATACTGTTTTTCTTACAGCTATAACATCTCTTTGATTTAATTCTCTGCCTAAACGAAAATATTTGTCTATTGCATCAGAAAAATTTCTCTTACGCATTTCTCTTAAAAACTCTGCCAAATAATCCACAATGAGACCATAATTATTAGTAAAAAACTCTGGCTTCATTTTAGGTATTTCCCACCCTGGAACATACGCATGAAACCTGTCAAAAAAAGCGGAGTCTATCATATTCTCCGGAAATGGTGAAAGCAAGTGACTAGTTTTTACCAGCGTATCTACGGACTGGTTGATGTTCCCTACAAATACCATAGCAGCATTTGCGCTGATCTGGTCTCGACCACGCGCGAATGATCCTGACGCCATATAGTCTTTCATTATTTGAACGCCGTCCTTGTCTGCAAAAGAAATGCCTGCCACTTCATCGAATGCTACTATATCCCATACTCCAACAAGACCAATCTGGCGGCGACTAAGGTTGTAGAATAAATTCGCAACGGTAGTTTTACCTCCTGAGACTAATATGCTGTTAGGGCTGATCTCTTTATATAAATGACTTTTTCCAGTTCCCCTGGGACCAAGTTCACACATGTTGTAATTATTCTCAACAAATGGAATCATTCTAGCAAGCATATGCCACTTAACACGTTCTTCAAGCATAGAGGGCTCAATACCTGTAGACCGTAGTAGAGCATCCATCCACTGCTCTTCAGTAAAGCTGCGCCGCCCCTCAAAAAGAGGCTCCAAATCTATGTTGGGCATCTGTATAGGTTTAATTTCTTCAAGTATAAAGGGGGATACACCCAGTCCTTCTTCATAGTGGTATCTCAGATTTACAATAGACCAAATGCCTCCTGCTAGAAGTTTTTGATACTTTTTAACTGTACCGCTTGGAACAACAACCTTTTTTATCCCCAAATTAGAGAAAATAGCTTCATAAATATCTTTCTTTTCGTTAAGTGCTACTGTTACTTTATCAATAACCTTTAGGCCGCCCTTTTCTCGAACAATCGATTTAACTTTTTCAGACTCATCAGGTCGTACATAGTTTTCAGAAAGAACTCTTTTTACGGTCTTTAATCCGTCTTCGATTATATTATCATCTGTAGAGGCGCAGTATTGACCTAGAAGATACTCAAGCACATATACAGGGACGTTTGCGCCCTCTTTAACTTTCTTGGTTAAATCTTTTCGCACTACTTTACCCGCAAAATATTGATTAAGTAGTTTGTCTAATTCTGTATTCATATGATTATCCCCTCTCTTAAAAATCACTGGTAAATATTCGGTCTATTCTTACCGGGACTGAAAGATCCTCAACATCGGTATCCGCATTACGGAATATTAATCTGTATTTCTTATCGGTCGCGAACTGCATATTTTTTAATGTCAAAATGACTTCCTTTTTACGACTCGCCATATCTTGTGAAGAACTGTCAAAAGTAAGTATCTGTATATCACTAACTGGTTCGTTCTCAGAATATATCCCAATCTTATATGTAACCGCTTTTACCCTCTCGGATACAGCATCTGTCTGAATAATTTCAAACCTGTGTTTCCCTGTAGTAATTCTATGGTCTTGCCCTAAAACCTGTATCCCTACCGTCTTACGACGAGTCTTTTGTTTTTCCTCTCCACGAACCTGCTCCACTGTAATAACAGGAATTACTACTTCTTGAAGACTCATACCCCCATGAAAAAACCGTGCACCCCCGGTAAAATAAAATAAACTCATGCCCTTTGGCACCGCAAACATAGCGTCTTCTTGTGGGGAAAAACCACATGTGTCAGAAAGCTTTCCTCGATGAACATCCTCATTAATCTGTATGTTCTTACCTATTACAAACCGTTTATTTGTCTTTAAAAGATCTCCTTGGAATTTAGATCCAATATTACGTGACGTATCATCCGGGAAGCGGTCTCTGTATACAAAACCATGATCGGCGGTAACAAAAACAAACCTCGCACTCAAAGTATTAACAGCATATGAAATAATATCACCTATCTCATCGATAGCTCTTCTGATAGCTTCGAATGTTTTATTCTCAGTTTTCGCGTCATCACCGATAGCATCTATGGTGTTGTGGTATATATATACAATATTTTTTTCTCTCATCAATTCTCTGGACTCATCCCTGGACAGTCGCAGAAGCTCCTCACTCTTTATCGCAAAACCTTTTTTTGCTGATAAGATTTCGTCTCGCTGATCTATTCCGGAGCAAGGCTTTCCATCCACCAAGATCTCTCCCTTTGCTGACAATTCTAGTCTTACATGTGGCAATAATGCTGCCATCCCTATAGAAGTATATGAAGGTACAACCCCAAACATAGTATCTATACTTGCCTTAAGACGATAACGCCTATTTAGCGTTTCGTTAAGCTCAACTCCTGCTTCATAACGAAGCGCATCGCTTATTATCACAAATACCGTAGCGTTCTTATCCCCTATCCTTTTTTCAGGATATTTACCAAAGAAATCATATTGATTATTAGTCTCTTCTATGAACCAATTGTCAAGCTCAGCCTTCTCTTCCCACCTAAAAGTCAGCTCTTCAAGAAACCAGTTCTGATATACATCTTCAATATATTCCTTGAGATCTTTGAGAATTCCCCATCCCTTAGCATCTGCAATATTTGCATATTCTAGAAAATTACGGTATTCCTTATCAAATATATACAAATCTTTTGTGTACTCAGAATAGATATCCCTTGATGTATTAAAAACAAATCCATGCTCATAGGTCTTCTTTTTATCAATAAAATTTGACGCAGAAACCATAGCCTCATGAATAGACCATAGACCTTCCCTTGGTATAATTTCACTACCAAGTCTCTTATTTGCCCAGTGCATTTCTTGCCGGGTTCGACATATTGAAATTATGTAGTCTTTATCTAAAGTGTCTTTATGCTCAAGCACATAATCTCTGCATTTACTTGCACATATCTTTTCTACAGCAAAAAAAGTAACTGCGCTTTTCAACACATCAAGTGAAATCTCAGACAAATACCTTTCTACTGCAACTGATTCACCTACCATTTCCGAAAGTTGATCATATGACGCGGTCATTCTGACGCTATCACGCCACTCGCTCATACAAACTGCTGCGTTATGTGTCGCGATTTCAGGCAATATAAACTGTCTAACGCTATCAGGTAAAGCTGAGCCGATGGAGACATATAAATCGCTCATCAGAAGACATGTTAAAAAATGTCTTAAATTGGGATTTTCGGAATGATACCCGAAATTCTCCTTAGCAAGACCCCAAAACACATCTTCCAGCCCCATCTTCTTAATATCTAAAAACCTGCTCGGCAATACATCTAATCCCTCGTCTTTCGGATATGAGTTAAATACCGCATGTACAATGTAAAAAAAACGATCATTTTCTGTTTTCACAAGAACGGCTAACATCTTACGATCAATATCCTGCTCAAGATCTTGCGGTGAAACCATATTTTTAAGTTTTGCGATTCTTTCTTTACTAGCGAAGAACTTTTTTCTTTTTGTTATATGTTCGCGTAAAAAATGATGGTGGAGCCCTAACTCTTCAACTATCATTGAAGCTGTATCTGCATAGAACTGATAACTATAGAGCCTTATATCCAACAACCAATCATCATTATACTGGAGTATGCTTGATGCAGAATATACGAGGAATTTTTCATTAGGATTATCTATTTCAAGACTGACTTTTGTCTTTAACTGCCCTATTTCATCAGGCCTTACAACTGAAACATCTTTCAGGTGCAAAGACTCAAGCATGTCTTCAAATTCGCATTCAGGATCGTTCCAAAAAACTATCCTATAGCTTGAAAACAGTTCGTTTAGTTTATCTTGTATCTTATCTTTATTCATCTTTTGTTTTTGCGGCTATCATTTTTACGTCCGCCAGAAGATCTCCAAATTTGCCATAGTTATCCTTAACTCCATCATCTAAATCAAGTTTAATTCTTTTATCTGCATAGTGTCGCAATAAATCATCAAAGTCTGATAATTCTGTTTGTTGGTTTTTAAAAACTGCTATTTCTTTTTGTATTTTAGCAGCCTGGCTTCCTGCTGCGGACTCTTTATCCTTCTCAAGATGTTCTATGTAGCGAGCAACTTTAGTTTGTAAAGGCAAGACATACTCTGTACGCATCCGAGAAAGCGTGCCTTCATTATAACGATGAAGATACACAAGAGCCTGAAACGCTTTTTGTTTTCCGCTTGAGAAAAGCCAGTAAATAGGTCTTTTTTTGTAAGTCTGACAATGATCCTTGAAAAAATCATTCAAGAAATACCTGCGAATAGCTTCTCTGCTAATCTCATTGGATTTTTTCCCAATAGCATCCAAAATAAAATCAAGGTTTTCATCCAGACTTTTCTTACCCCATACTGTCTCAATAAATTTAAAAAATCTACATGCAGCATCATCATCAAACCATTCATGATCAGTTATGGGTATTATTCCATCGTCGTCTGCAGGAAATGTTTTATATTTTGATTTATCAAATCCCTCATTCCCACTATGTGCATATATAAGACCCGGCTTATCTAAAGAATATCGACCCATCATACAACCTATGGAGTAACTAATGAGACGTTTTATATCCTCCTCTTTTTTAGCATGAGCTAATGTAATCTCTTCTTCGGGAACATCAGGGGTTAATTCATCCTGCAATTCATAAGCTTCGATAAATAAACGATTAATTATTTCTTCCAACTGCTTAATGTTAGTTTTGTTGTCATTACAGACTTGCTCCCATTTTTTGTAACTACTTTTTAAATTTTTCCCTTTAATGTCACTTTGCAGCATGGGTGCAATTGAAAAATTCCATGAATATTCAAAATTATCCCAATCCTTTTGACTTAACTCAATGCATTTCCAAATATAATCCGTAAGAACATTGTTAGAGAACAACTCTTCTTTGACTGGTAATCGTAATACATGTCCTATTTTAAAATCAATCGTTTGAGAAAAAGTTTTTATCAGCATTTGCCCAGGTTTGCTATTAAGTAAAGCAATAACAACCATTAGAGAGTCTTTGTTTTCAGAAAAACCCATTGGCCCCTTAGCATCAAACATGAAACCAGATGGAACATATCTTAAAGATATTTTGCTACTACTAAAACCGGCCCAAGTAAGACCTTCCCTAAAAGCATAATCACCATTGTAATTATGCGATCGGACGCGTTTTGTTTTTTTATCTATATTATTTTTTATTTCATGCCCATCATTTTGCCAATTAACAACATATTCTAAATTTCCAAACCATTTCCTATATTCCCCTCCTTTTATATACGGAAACCATTTTTTTCTACCCCTAATACTGTCCTCATTATTACTGCATTTAAAACTTATTTTATCTAAACGAATTTCATGCCAATTTCTTAAAAATCTATCGTTATCGGCGGTTGTTAGTCCTTCTCTAGCTTCTATTAAGTCACCAACCTTAGTTCCAAGAAAAAGGTTTATTGTCTTTGTCCTTAACCAATATGCAATGGGATTAATAGGAATTTTGAAAAATACACTTTGAGTATTCTTAAATATGTTCTTTTTATTAAAGAATTCCCTAGATTTTTCTGCGCTGTCACTTGCATGTATTAATTTAAGATAATTTCCTTTATAATCTTTTACAGAGTTATTTAAAAATGTAAATGCGGCAGTGCCCAAATCTGCACCAAAAGCTCCAAAACCATTATGCACTAAGGATAAAAGGGTATAACATTGTAGAATTTTAGTCCTAAAAGTCGTATATCTCTCTGAAAACATCCATACCTGTGGTGCAATCATTGAAAGACTGTCAGATTTATCTTTTATAAATTCTATTCCTCTCTCTATGAACATTGCAAATAAATCTAGTTTCGATTCATTGTAGACAGAATTTGCATAATCTTTAAGTAAACCATTGAATTTACCACTACCCATATAAGGCGGATTAGCAATAACGAAATCGTACTTTTTGGATAATAGTTCTGCTTGCTTTAATAATTCCTGCACAACTTCGGCATCTTTCTGCTCAAATATGTCCCCTCGTTTTTTCTTTTCAAGCACCTTTTCTATCTCGATCAATTTCTCTTTTAAATCTTCAGGTACCTTTATGAGAGAGCCGAATGTCTTAGCGTTTTCGAACAAGTCTATGAGTTCTTTTGCCTCTTTGAAATGTTCGCCATATCCATCTGCATTTTTTAAACACACAACTTTGGGCTCTATATCCTTTTTAAATATTTCCCTATCATCCTGTCTTGCCCTCATAACTAAAGCAAATCCTGCAAGCTGTGCTGCACGCTCGTCAATTTCCAATCCGAATAAGTTTTTCTTTAGAATAAGCGCTGGTATATCCTTAGCCCGATAACCACGCTCCAGATAAATCTCTTTTAAAAGAGCATAAGCTTCTACTAAAATATGGCCAGACCCACAAGCTGGATCCATCACGGTCAATTCTTCAGGATCAAGTGAGGTTGGCGTTATCTCTTTCAGCTTCGCTTTTACATCTTTATCTTGCTCCGCAGGTTCGACATAATACTTCATTTTAGATTTTATGCCTGAAGTCGGATAAGTGCTCAGCCATTTGGCGCCAAGTGAATTCTGAACTAGATATTTAACTATCCAATTTGGCGTGAAAAGCTGTGTAACAGCCGGAATGTCTTCTGTTTTATATGCCTTTTTTGCTTTCATTAAGGCATCTTTTTTCTCGGAAATATAAAACTGATACAACCACCCTATGATTTCTACTTCTTTCCAATCTTCTTCCGGAATCTCTTTCACGAGATTTCGTATAACAGAATCCGTATTAAGAAGATTATCCGGCAAGAGAAGTTCTGTGGGGTCATCTACTTTTTCAAATAGAAATGGCATTGCCTTATTTAACTCATTACACTGCGCGATAAGTATCTTTCTGTAAAGCTCGTTCTCCTTACCCGGTTCGGTTTTAAGGCTAATGATCTCTTCTTTCTCCAGTCCGTCAAGGTGGTCAAGAAACTGAGCTTTTTCGAGAATTTCAGGCTCTGAATGACCCTCAGGATGGCTGAATACACGATAACCATGAGAAAGATATCCATTCACTTCCATAAACCGAATGGCAGCTATACGATTAAACCATGTATAAGCTATTTCCTCCATTACCTGAGAAAATGAAGATTTATCAATCCGACTGATAAGCCCTTTGCGTGATTCTACAATTTGTTTAGGTATTGCCCTACCTGAGATAAAACCAAAATCACCTTTTAAAACACATTCTTCGGTCTTACTTTTAGAGATACCATAATAAGCGGCTCTCTCTGTGACCATTTTTATGAATTCTTTGCGTGCCTCTGGGGCATATGCCTTAAGTTTCGCTTTATCCATTATTCGATCCTAATTCGTTTGCCGTTTTTGATTATTCCCTTCATCTTACTGTTTAACTGATCTATAAACTCTTCTATATCTTTTTCCGTTTCCAGGTATGGTTTGCTAATCTCTTCTTTAATTCGTATAGTTTGCATCTCCTTAACCTGCGTTCCATCAGCACCAGCAGATGCTGCTTTTATTAAAGCGTTCATTTCAGATTCAAAAACGTTTCCAGCCTCATCAGTAAGCCTATTGATATTGGCTATGCTCTGTTCTTCTTTTATTCTCTTGATTATCTCGTCAAACTTTCCTACAGCTTTCTCTATGTCTTTTTCTGATGTCTTGATCCCTTTGGCATCTTTTCTGAATTTGTCAGAAAGCCCTGTAATAACCTCTTCCCCCTTGGTCTTTGCTGCGGATATCAATTTATCATTCGCCGAAGCAACCTTTTGTATAAGTTCTTTAGCCTCGCGGATTATGCTGTATGGCGCAGGCGCATCCAGAATCTCCTGCATCCTAATCAAAGCCGCCCGTATTTCATCATCTTTTTCCAAATCATATCGGTTTATTTCAAAGCGTGACAGAGAATCTCTCAACTCATCCCACTGCGCTCTTTGCTTGGTATAAAACCCATTTATATCAGAGAAAGTGCCCGAAGCGCTTATAAGGGCTTCTCTATTCTCCAGCATCCTTTCTATAAATTCAAAACTGTCATGAGCATCCAGAATAACATCAACCAGATGCGATATATCTTGAAGGTCGGATAATCCCGGATATTTCCCTGTTTCAGCTAAAGTTTCATGCTGTCCTACTAATTCTTTTAACTCTTCAAATTTATTCTCCAAAAACTCATAAAGCTGTAACTCTTTATCAGGTCCCATCTCTTCGAAAATCTCTTGACCAAGTTTGCGAGCTTTTTCAATATGTGCAAGATCGACGACTTTGCGCTGTCTCACTGACATTTTTTTCCAGTTGCTGGTACGCAGCACAATTTCAGCAACTCTTGTGCGTTCCAATATTCCTCCGCTGAAAGTAAACTGTATTTCTCCCAGGCAAAATAGTTTAACAAGAAAAAGCAATGTCTCCCATTCATTCCAACCATATGGTCTTGAAGCAAAATGCTCGATTATTTCGCTTACAACCATTTGTTTACTTTGCATAGCACATAGAAAAACATACTCACGGATAGCCTTAATAGCTCGCGGGTTATTTTCTGAGAGGTTCAAGTCAAATACCTTTTGTGCCGTGTCATCAAAACGCAGAATGGATTGGATCTCAGCCTGTGGATTAGTGCATGGGTGTTCTATGTACCCCATTTTCGAGAAAGTATTATCAACCAAATAATCCAGCGTTTTAGCCAAAACTGTTAAAGGATCTTCTGAATCGCTTTGCCACTCCTGTCCATTTATATAAAATTCTGCCCGGGCAAGCATATCCTTAACCATCTCAATAATTCTATTCTTTCTTTCACGGTTTTCAGCTTTTCTCTCGCCCAAAATACGATCTATCTCTGGATTTCCTCCAATTTTACGCTCTGTATATTTAATCGTCTTAAGATAAAGTCGTATTTCCTTTTCCAACTGATCATTCTCAGCTAGTTTGATAAGTATAGAACCGTTATCGTTTGTACTTTCTCCTATGCACCGTTGCGATTCATACATCGAATATTCATCAAAAAACGGAGAAATAACAGAAATGGAAAGTCCTTTATCAAGACGACCACCAAAAACCTGTCGATCACACATTCTTAATATTTCAAACACTTTGCCGGTTTTAGCATAGCGATGTTTTTTTTCATCTCTGAAGATATCCTCATATATCACCTTATTCAATACGCGGCTTTCATCTCCGAAACCAAGTTCAACGTTTTTTATTTCACGGCTTACATCCTGTTCTTCATTGGTAAGAAAATAAAAATTTTCTCCGCTGCGAGCGATCAGAGTTTCCTTTTCAAGTCGCAATAGAGATTCTTCTATTTTTCTGCGCAAACTTATTCTGTCTTCATCTATGTTCTCAATGCAGAGGGTTACAAGATTATCAACATTCCCCTTAATTTCATCTATGTACCGTATCATAAATAATACCTTAAGAATAGTAACATCAAATTCATGTAAAGCTTTATTTTGGCCCGCTTGATCGATGGTTCTTTTTACCGCAGTGTCAAGGAAACTTTCTATTGAAGGATAGAACCAAGAAATCGGCACAAGAATGCCCAGATCTTTTGAGGCAGCTTGTTGACCCGCAAACTGGAAAGCATCAAGCATAGAGCGTTCACCACGAGAAAGGTGAAGACCTGTTGCCCCTGCCTTTCTTATTGTTTCAAAAACTTTCTGAATCAATTGAAACTGATAAGGTATAAAGGGGTAATTTATTACAAAATCATCAGGGTTAGAATATGAAGACAAAGTCATCCCTGTGTCCGAAGTAAACGCAAGCTGGTTTTTCAAAATATCTGCATTAGGGGCATATAATTCCTTGAGCTGCTTTACGTGGTCTTCTTTCTTTTCTAAAAGGCGCCGCTGGATTACTTCATCTGCGTTAGAACTGGATAATGAAAGCCGTGTCTTAAATCGTCCTTGTATCTTTGAAAAATCGTTTCTCCTTGTTCCACTTAAAGACCCTAAAACTGTATCTATATCTTCTTGGGATGTGACAACCACCCAAGCCCTTCCGTCACATACAACGCCTAGATTTTCAACAATAGTCTGTAGGCTTAACATTAAATGTCCATCACTTCCAATAAATTGACCTATTTCATCCACAAAAAAGAATATTCTATGCGATGGCCCTTTGGTATCAAGATACTCTTTAACCCATTTAGAAAAGTTTTCAACAGTTAAAGAGAAATCCGTTTCAGCATGATCTATCCACCTATGGCATGCCTGTTCACTCTGTCCTAAGACAGCAGCAAGAGCCTTAACGATTTCATCCTGGTTAAATTGCCAGTCTATTCTTCTCTCTTCCCACCCTTCATTGGTCAGTTTCTTGTATTCTTTTTTGAAATTATCTAATTTTTCTTTTTTATCGAGATACCTTTCCATATGAGCAATGTGTGGATGATCAGGACAATACCCTTGGAGTTCATTCAATACTTTTAGAAAAACGGCAAGTATAGCGTCTCTACCTCGTGATTGGTCCGCCTTGCTGTCGATATTAAATAAAATAGCATCTATGTCTTTCCCGGCCACGCGTTTAACAGTTCCCATAAGCATGGCATCGCTGATCTTTTCTTCGAAGAAGTCGAGGGCTGTTTTCTCTTTTCCTTCTTTCAAAACCGAAGTATTAGAAAAAAGGTAATAAAGCGCTTTTATAAAATGCGATTTACCTGACCCAAAAAAACCAGACACCCAAACCCCTATTTTTCCGGTCGCATCAGAATGTGATGCATTTTCGACAGTTTCAGAATATACACTGAAAAATTTATCAAAGTGGCGTCCAAGTTCTTTGGTGATGATAAATTCATCAAGTTCTTGGTAAACAGAATCCACGTCTTGTTGTTCTGCTTTGATTACACCATTAATCGTTCTGTGAATATCTTTGTTAAAAAGTTCTTTGATTTTCATAGTATCTCCATTTTTTAGGCTATTAATCTAAACGCCCTGTAATAATTATCAGACTCCAACTTCCCGAATAATTGAAAAGACTGACCGCTATATTTGCCAGGGTAAAACAGAACCACCGAAGAGCTTCCGGTTATACTTTGAAGGTTATTCAAAAGAGAATGGGCTCGAACCCACGGCCAAATACTTCCGACACCACTTATAAAAACAAGATCATTCTCGGAAAGATCATATTTATCGTTGATAATACCAACAAACCTTTCAGGCTTAACAGAAGCTGAAAGCGCTTTCCATAAAGCATCTGAACCCTTTTCAGCCTCCAAGATATACGCCTTATCAATATTGCCCCGATCAGTTAAATGTTCAATCATTAAATGAAAAAGTCTGACATGCTTAAACCGGATGTGTGAATATTGATTGATAATTCTATCCTCCATAAATGCAAGATGTTCTCTCATTTTTACTTCTTGTTCAGGCGGATAATCAAAAACATAAAAAGGTATCTCGTTTCCGAGTCCTTTGTTTTGGATAAACTCATCACCTGTAACCTTAGGCAATATTGCATCTAATCGTTCTTCAAAATTCATTTATCCACCTGTATACACTTTAACACGTAGTCTTCATTGTGCTCTTCTAAATATTTTTTTATCTCAGGAAGTATCTCTATATGATTAAGCTGCCAGTCATGTACACTCTTCAAATACCCTACTTCTGCCAGGATCTTGTGAATGACACTGCGCATCTTTTTTGCAGTTGATGGGGGGAAATCTTCCATCATTGGATCTCTTTGTTTACAGGATACTATAAACTCTTCCCACATAGATGGTGTTAATCTGTCTTCTAACTTCATAAACTGTTTGCGAATAACAATATCGAGATAGTCACCAAGAATACGACAATGTTTAATAGCTGCGGCAAAAAGTGCTTGGGTGGCTAATGTCGCATCGCCATCTCGGACCATCTTCCATAATTCAGGGGTCATTAGCTCCAATCGAGCTTTTATAAAAGATGCTATTCGCTTTGAGGTCGATACACTTAACTTTTGTAAAATATTCTGTGTTTCAATAGCATCTTTCCACTCCGAGGGTGAAACTTCTCGTAACATTAAATCAGATATTTTACGGCTCTCTGGAATTAATAATGCTCCTGCCGTTACATTTGCCTTGTATTCAATTTTTTCCATATTTTTTAGCAAGTAGTTTTGTAATATCGCTTTTCGAAAACCTCCATTGCCCACCAAACTTAAAACAAGGGATCTTCTCTTCCCGGCAAAGCCGGCGGATAGTATAAGGATGGAGCTTAAGAGCTTTTGCTACTTCTTCTACGGTAAGGAATTCCTCAATTTTAGGCATATTTCTCCTATTACGTTTTGTTACATTATAGCACCAGGGTGTAATATTATAAAGGAATATCTAGCTTGTGCCGACTCTGCCCTTTTTTCTGCGCTTTTGAAGCCATTTCTCGACCTCTGAAGGCTTGAACCTTACTCCACGACCTAGTTTATAATGAGGAATATAGCTCATGTGTGTCCATTGGTATACTGTACTTGGACTAACCTGGAGCTACTCGCTAAGATCTTTTAGAGTTAATAATTTTTCCATGCATTACCCCCCTGTTAAATTCCACCACGTTTCCACCACATTTTATACCAAAAAGTGCACTTTTACCCCTGAAGATAACTGATGATGTATGGGGTTGGGTGTATATGGGCGTACCCGAAAAACATAGTGGTGATAAGGGTTTTAGGGAGTTTTCGCTTTCGCGGTAATGACAATGAGGGGACGGGAATGCCCCCTCAAAAATTTTTGGTGGAGGTGCCGGGATTCGAACCCGGGTCCATGAACCCGAACCAGAGAG
>CAZLCT010000027.1:0-26511 GCA_964558015.1 uncultured bacterium
CATTGATTAAGTTTGATATTATGCAAAAATTATTATGTGTATATTATCAAAAAAGGATATTGTTTTATATTTTATTGCAGAGGTATAAATTTGCGATAAGACATATATGGCTGTCATTTAAAATTACTAATAAAATTAAACTTATTTTACATTTTTTTCAATTTTTATATCTTGCTGTTTTTTATACTATTAATAAATTTTGGGGACCATATGGTTTAATCATTAAAAAAATGAAAGCCATGAATAGTTGGAAAAGATAATTAAAAATTATGCGTATTTATTTTAATTACATATAGTTTTATTATATCGAAGTATCTAATAGTTTTTTATTATAAAGTTATTTATTAAACAAGTTTAAACACGAATATACAATGGATGCAACAAGCAATTTTGTATTTATTAATTTTACTATTAATTCTACTTATATTGGTCCGACTCTTGCTGCAGCTTATCTTGCGCCAATAATACGGAAACATTCATATAAGCTGCAGGTGTTAAATCTTCCATATAAAATAGAAGATGACTTGTTTGTAAAAAAAATTCTTTCTTTTTCCCCTGCAATTGTAGGATATTCTTGTACGGAAAATCAATTTCAGTATCTAGTTCGGTATTCAAAATTATTAGAAAAGTTTAACGATATTCTTCAGATAGCTGGGGGTGTATATGTGACGTTAAATCCCGAAGAGGTTTTAATGAAAACTGGAGTAGATTGTGTTTGCGTGGGAGAGGGAGAAGAACCTCTTGATTGCCTTTTAGAAAATATTAAAAATCATAGAGACATTTTTTCTATTAAGGGATTTTATTGGAAGAAAAACGGCAAAATAATAAAAAATTCTGTACCACCGTTTTTGAATGATTTAACAAAGTTTGGATACCCTGATTATACAGTATTTGATAAAAATATGGTTCTTTTTGATGTATTTGATCCCAATTTTAAAAGAGAAAAATATATTTCCTGTATATTAAGTAGAGGATGCCCTTTTAGTTGCTCTTATTGTTGTAATGAAGCATTGCGTAGTGTTTATCCATCAGCAAAAGGTTATTGGCGTTTACCATCAGTAGATTATTGCATAGGGTTTTTAAAAAAATTAAGGAAGCAGTTTCCAGAAACAGAATATATATTTTTTGTAGATGATATGTTAATTATAAATGAAACATGGTTTAAAAATTTTTCTAAATCATATAAAAAAGAAATTAAATTACCATATAGGGTACATGGTCGGCCCGAAGTAATTACACCGATAATGGTTGACTCTTTAGCTGATAGTGGCTGCGATATGGTGAGTATTGGTCTTGAACACGGCAATGAATCATATCGGAAAAAAATATTAAATAGGGAATATAGCAATGAGGACTTTATTGAAAAAGTGAAGATGCTAAAAGAGAAAGGAATCAAGATATTCACTTATACAATATTTGGTTTTCCTTTTCAAACAAGAGAATTGATGAAAGAGACATTCTTATTGAATAAGAAGATAGGGCCTTATTTTGGGTGTAGCCCTTTTATGTATCCATATAAAGGGACAAAAATTTATAAAATATGTAAACAGGCAAATGTATTATTTAAAGAAGAACGATATTATGATATAAGTAGTTTTTACAGTAGACCGTCGATTAGGCTTAATATTATTCAAAGCTTATTATGTATGTATTATCACAAAAGAATATTATTTTTCCTTTTATTGCAACGGTATAAATATACGCTAAGAACCATTTGGCATTTTAAAAGTACTTATAAGATAAAATTAATTTTAAATGTTATACGGTTTTTCTTTGTAGGAAGTTTTTATGCATTTCTAATATTCATTTCAGGTCCATATGTTTCAATCATTGAGAAAAGGAAAACTGTACATCGCTGGAAAAAAGAATGGGAAACCATTATTAGTGATTTTAAGGATATGTAGTTTTTTTGGTAAATTTTATATTAGGATATTACTGAGATGTTAAGTAATAAATTATTTATTAATCGTTTTAAAATATATGTAAAATTATGTTTTTTACGTGTGCTTTATGTACTGAATAGTGAGCAGTTATACAGAGTTTTCAGATTTATTTTTTTTAAGCCGATTAATACGCTTGTGATAAGTCTGGATAATGTATGTAATTATAATTGTACTTTTTGTAAGCGGAATAGAAAGAAATGTAATATTGAAAAGAATAAGTGGATAGAACTCATTAAGGAAATACGAATAAAAGGGATCAAAGATATTACTATTGTAGGAGGGGAACCTTTGTTATATCCGGCTTTATTTGAAGTATTAAATGAGATAAAGAGGTTAAATTTTCATTCTCTACATATTGTAACTAATGGTTCTTTATTGACAGATGATAATATAGATAGGTTAAAACCATATAATCCAACCTTGGTAGTTAAATATGGTATACAACCGTCTTTGTATCAGGAAATGACAGGACAGACAAGATTTAACTTATCTGATATAGAAAGTAATATAGCACAATGCGTAAAAAATGGATTGCCGGTAGTTACGTTTAGCGTAATTAAACGGTTCAACATGAATTATGTTGATGATATCATTCATAACACCTTGCGGTTAGGGGCATTTCCTGCTTTCCAACAATTTTATGTGTATGAAAAATTACAATATTTATCTGAGAAAAATACAGTAAATGAAGTGTTTCTTTCTTCCGAAGAGTTTAAAAGCGCCCTTAAACCTCTTGATAATTATTTTTTGAGTTATAAAGATTTATTATATGCTTCATTGAGATTGAAAAGAAAAAGTGTTTGTGGCGGATACGATGATTTACTTTATATAAATTGTCATGGCTATGTTTTCCCTTGTCCTTATTGTATTGATGAAGAATATGCCATAGGTAATATTCTGGATGATAAATTTGATAATATCTATAAAAGATGGTTGAGCAGCAAAAGAACTTATGCCTATGGCGCAGATAGTCTAAAATGCAAAAAATGTTTTTTCCGTTATTTATGTAGAGGAGGATGTTTAGCATTGCGTGAAAATCGTATAGATGATAATGCTCCTTGTCTAGACAGCGAGACATATATAAGGCAAATCGGATATTTTTTAGCCGCTTTAGAAAATTGATAGACAATATATTGTTATCTATTATGTCTTTATTTAATCCCATTGTAATTAATTAAAAATTTATAGATTTCAAAGAAGAGAGTCGGTGTTGTGAAAAAAATAAGGATTAAGATAGGTTTAACATGTCTTTTTTTAGTAGGTTTTTTGGTGAGGTTAATAAATCTTTCTAAGTTTGATGTATGGTTTGATGAAACTTGTTCATTACATACAGCATTAGGGAATTTTAAGATATTTAATTTTGCAGGCTTTTTTTACAATAATATGATACTGGCAATATTGAATTGCGTAACTAAACACATACTCTTTTCTGTTAGATTATTTTCTGTATTCTGTGACTTAGTAGCTGCTTATTTTGTTTATCGTTTGGGCACATATATATTTTCCCGCCGTGTGGGTGTTATTGCTGTCACTCTTTTACTTTTTTCTGGTTTCAATATTTGGTATGCTCAAGAAATTACTGTTTATGCCTTTTCTGGTGCACTAGCGATGATAAGTTTTTATTATTTCTTTAAGACATTTTATGAAAATAAAATGTTATATTTAATTATATATGATATTTTTTCTTTAATGCTTATTGTTACTTTGCCGCAGGCAAATGTGGTATGGATTATTGAATTAATATTTTTTTGCTTATTAAGTCGTAATGATTCTATGCGGAAATATTTTATTTTTGGTTTTATAATAACGAGCACTATGTACATTGCTTTTTTCCTGCAAGAGCGGATTATTACCTGTTTTTCTATTGTATTTTTAAAACAATTTTGGATATCAAAAATATTGTGGAAAGACATTGCACTATCTTTGCCAGAATTTTTACTGGGCTATTCTGCAAGTGCTTTAATGTATAGCATATGCGGAATTCTAATAGTTTTAACTCTTTTAAGCTTGTTTAGGAAATTTACGAGAAAAGTTTCAAAAGAAATAGTGTTTTGCCTTTTGGTAGTGTTTTTACCAATCACAATTTTTATTTTTATATCATATTATAAACCGGTATATTTAGTCCGGTATTTTGTTTATATCACGGGAATTTTTTATATTGTTATAAGTGTTGGAATCGCAGGTATGAAAAAGCCTGCTTATTTATTGAGTGCATTTTTAACACTTATGATTGTTTCTGATGTTTACTATTTCAGCGATTATGCATCGTGTCAAAACATATATCATAAAGGAGTTCCATCAAAATCTTCAAATTTAAAAGAAGTTTTTAAATATGTTGATTTAAATGCAAAAGAAGGTGATATCGTGGCGGCTACATCTTTTAGTTTGGGAGGAGGAATTATATCGTTTTATAGTCGGCATAATATTCATTTTAAAAATTTTATTTTTAAAAGGAAAATATATTTAGGTAAAATAAATGATGAAAGACAATCGTTAGATATCCCATTATTTATTTTATATTGTGGAATCCAAGATAACTCTAACTATTGGTATGATCTTGCGAGTAGAGTATTTAATAAAGATGCGCCATATATATATATCAGTCATGAAGATCTCTTAACTATGCCATTTAAAAGGTTATGGCTTATAGCTTCGTGGTGGGATAAAGTAGGTGAAGATTATTATAATTCAATTGCTATAAAAAAATATTATGATTTGCACTTTAATCTGAAAGAGTATAAAGAATATAAGAATATGAAACTATATTTATATGAAAAGGAAGGGCTATAAAAGCTTTATGCTTAAAAATATTTTATATCATTCTATGGTTTTTCGATATTTTTTGATTAAAAATAAATTTTTTTATTCTGATTTACTGAAAAGGCCCTACTTATCACATGACCAGATAGAAAATTATCAGTTAACAATGATTAAAAGGTTAATTAATCATGCTTATAATAATTGCTCATATTATTATAAGCGCATGGAGGAAAATGGAGTAGTACCATCTGATATAAATAGTCTGGATGACGTATTGCGGTTGCCTATTTTAAGCCGTAAAGACATCTTTGAAAACAGTGAAGCTTTGGTTGCTAAGACGGCAAAAAAACTCCGCAAACAAGCATCTAGTGGAACAACTAGAAATGAAATTATATTTTATCAAGAATATGATTTTTTTAAGAAAATGTATTTATATCAGTTACGTTCATTTATGTTTGCAGGAATAAAACCGCATGAGAAAGGTGTATGGTTATGGGGTGGAATGAAAGAAATTAAGCACTACGATAATCCAATAGAGAAATTTAAATGGTGGTTGAAAAATCACATACTAATTGATGCTACAGATTTAACGGACGAAAAAATGAGAAATATTATTTCCTATATCATGAGACAAAAACCATCATATATTGTAGGATATGTAAATATATTAAATCGATTAGCTCATTTTATCAGTGAAAATAACTTAAAAATTCCACCATTAAAGGCGATTATTTCTACAGCCGAACCATTATTGGATAGTGTTAAAGAAACTATTAAGGAGGCTTTTCATACAAGTGTTTATAATGATTATGGATGCAGGGAAGCTCATCATATTGGTTTTACTTGTTCACAGGGGCATATGCACATTTTAGAAGATATTAATTATATTGAGCTTGTGCCATTATATAATAATATCTATAAAATAATTGTTACATCGTTGCATAATTTTGGCATGCCTTTGATTCGTTATAACTTGGGAGATTGTGTTATATTAGATAATTCGGAATCTAGATGTGATATTAATTTTAAGATTATCAGTAATAATATAGTTAGAGAATCAAATTTCATAATAGTGGATGAAAAAAAAATGGTTATTCCTAATGAAATCATTAATGATTTATATAATATTAAAGGCATTAAAGATTTTCAGATGCTGCAGTTAAATGAAAGTGAAATATTATTAAATATAGTATATAATAATTTATTTAAAGATGATGCAAATATCCAATTAGAGAGGATTGCTAAAGACATCAAGAATAATTTTCGAATGAGAAAAGTTTCTATACACTCAATGTCAGAAATAAATAAAGGTCCCAGTGGAAAGACCCAACATGTTCATTCACTAATGGTATAATAGTTAAGAATATGAAAATTAAGCAATTAATTATTTATTACAGAGTGGGAGAATGGTTTTATTTCCTTAGCTTTATTATATTGGGATACCTTATAGGGTTGAGAAGCCAAGATTCAGAAATAAATATTGTTTCAGCCATAGGAATCATAGTAATGGCGGCTTTATATTTAGCCCATGGATATGCGCTTAATGATTTATGTGATGGTGATTTTATAAAAAGAGGAGCGTCTACATTTAAGGAGGGAATATATTTTTCATTGGTTCCGGTATTGCTCAGTATTGTTATTGCCCTTCTGGTAGCTAGTCCTATCTTACTTATAATATTAGGGATAGGAATTATTTCCAGTTTTTTATATTCATGCTATCCATTTCGGTTGAAAAGAATTACTATAATAGAATTAATATTAAATTCATTGTGTTTTACGGTAGTATATTTTTTTGGATTGTTAATTAATAATTCATTAATAAAAACTCACGAATATGCTGTCGGCGGAGCCATTTTTATTCTAATGATGCTTTATCAATTAGCCCATGAGATTGAGGATATGGAAGAGGATAAACTTAGTGGGACTATAAACAATACCGCTATCAGCTTAGGTATGAAAGGTACATTTTGGACAGTTGTATGCTTATGTGGATTTTTTATTATCTATTTATTGTATATTATTGGTTTAAATATAATTGGATTTGCATGCTTTTTGATAACAACCATTTTTTGCATTTGTTTTATTAGGACATTATATATATTTATCAAAGAGCATAATTTTCCACTTAAAAAAAGATTGCGTTCTATTGGAGCAGGATACGGGCTTATTATGTTTATTCTTGCATTTGTATACTTCCATGCGAAATAATTATTCCCAGAAGAAAAACGTATATTTGTTTAGTGCTGAATTTTGGAATAAATTTGCCCTCCGCACATTTTATAAACCATATTTTTTCCCGCAACTATATTCATCTTATTTACAGCAAATACAATTCATTGAAAAAAATATAGATTTAAATAATACTCTTATATTAAAAACTGATATGTACGTTGAGTCCCAGATGGATATAGTATTATTTTTTGAGCGATTTAAGGGTAATAAATTTATCGTTATGGATATATCCTTAAATGTTTTAAAGAAGGCTCGCGAATATTTAGTGGCACATGGAATAGAAGCTGAATATATAGTAGCGGATGTGCGTAATCTTCCTTTTAGAAGGGAAACTTTTGATTTTATATTTTCAGATTCTACCCTTGACCATATACCGCAAAAAGAATTAGGGCGTGCTTTGATGGATATAAAAGCTTTTCTTCGAAAGGATGGTTCATTTTGTTTTTCTATCAATAACAGATATAATTACTTTTTAACCCTAGCCAAAAGAATATATAAAATTTTGGGCATGTTTCCTTTTGTGTCGTTTTCTTTTTATCCTAAGGAAATTTTAACTATTTTAATGGAACAGAAGTGGATTATTTCGGATTTTGATTATTCGATGCTTTTATTGCCGTTTCAGATATTGATACTTAAAGTTATGTATAGATTAAAAAGACCTAAGGAAGAAGTAATAAATTTTATTTCCTCATTAGACAAAACTTTACGAAAATTTCATTTTTTAAATAAATTTGTAAATGCACATTTTATATATTTTTTAAGAAACGGATAAATTGAAAAGTTTGGCATCAAATTTTTTAAAGGATATGATAAATGAAGCCAAATATTAAAGATTTAAGAGAAAGATTCTCCGAAGTTCTAGAATTGTATAATAGGGCTATTCGCGAAGATAAGCTTGAGGAAGCATATAATTATATGCTTCGTTTATGCCAATCTACCGGTTTCAAACATAATGCATTAAATAATAATTTATTTAATGTCCTTTCTCTTCTAAAAAGATATGAGGAAGCTTATACGTATGCGAAGCGAATTTGTGAAAATGCTATAGATCAAGAAAATATAAGTCAGGTTCTCTATAATTATCAAACCCTTATGTTTTTTAAAAAAAAATTATCCGATAAAAGCTACGATACATTTCAAAACAAAGTAAAAAAATATTTATATGAAAAAGCACAGCATATAAAAAAGATACATAATCTTTTCCCTCAGAATGGAAACCGTCCGGATAAGAAAATTAACATTGGACATCTGATTGGGTTGATATCCCCGGGACATGCTCCCACGAAAATGATTTTAAATGAATTGAGAAATATTAATCATAATCAATTTGGCATGCATATTTTTACGACTGAATGGGCAGCAAATTGGTTTTTTAGTGCACACATCCCGGATGACCTTCAATCACATTATGAAGATTTAAATAATATGATAAAAACTGACCTCAAGACAAAGCTTTTTATTAATGAAATAAAAGATGATTTTTTAACACGCAGCATACAAATTTGTAAGAGTATTATCGAAAACAAAATAGATATTCTTGTTGTTAATGCGACTGATTCTGAAGCAATAACACTTATGGTAGCTTTAATAAAACCTGTGCCGGTTATGCTTAATGCCGTGCATGGAGGGGCCATGTTTATTAATAATTTTGATGGTATAATCCAACTTCAGAAAGATGATTTTATCAAAGATACTGAAATACCTCAGTATTATATCTCCATCACCTCAGATATTCAGTTTGAAGATTCTCGGCAACAAGATGTAAAAGCAAGACGGGCTCTTGAGAAATTAAAATCGCTAAAAGAAAAATATATTTTTACAGGAACATTTGGGAGCTTATTTAAAGTTGATAATGAACAGTATATCTCTACAATTGGGTCGTTTCTTCAAAAGCATGATGCTGTCTTTCATGTGTTTGTTGGATGGGGAGATTTTGATACCTTACGGACTAAGTTTGAAAAATATAATGTAGGTGATAGAATTATTTATGTTGGATTTCAGAAAAATATTAAGCCATTTATGGAGATTGTTGATGTTTATCTTGCTTCATTTCCGTATCCTGGACATACGTGCGAACTTGAATGTATGGCCCTTGGTAAACCCGTTGTTTCTATGGCATGGCAGGAAGGGCATCATTATAATTCAGGTGCACGTGTGGTAGGTTTGACTGAATGCATTGCCCCCCCAAATAATTATGAGCGATACAAGCAGATTGCCCATAATTTTATTAATAATAAAATTTTAAGACATAAAATTGGTAAAGAGCTACAGGAACGTTTTAATAATGAATTTTCACCATTGATTCGTACTAGTAAGGTTGAAGAGTTATATAAAAACATGATGGCAGATATAAGTGCGCTTAAAGAATATTCTTGTAGAAATGAACAGTAATAGTAGAATTGTTATTATTTAGGAAATAAATTAGCAGTTTATTCATTGCGCCCGTAGCTTCCGCCTACGCATACGCTACGGCGGACAGGCAGTTGGATACTTGCCCGCCGAAATGAAAATATGATGATTACGCCCGTAACTCAGATGGATAGAGTACAAGCCTCCGGAGCTTGGTGCGTGGGTTCCTTGCCAAAGGACGTGGCAAGTCCGCAGAATTCCAGGATGGAAAATAATACAGTGCGCCCGTAGCTCAGATGGATAGAGCGTTTGCCTCCGGAGCAAAAGGCCGTGCGTTCGAATCGCACTGGGCGCACTGTATTATTACTGGAGGAGACTCCCTCCGGGCGTAATCATAATAAATATGAAGGCGGGGAGCGTTTGCCTTCGGAGCAAAAGGCCGTGCGTTCGAATCGCACTGGGCGCACTGTATTATTACTGGAGGAGACTCCCTCCGGGCGTAAAAATTTAATCAAAGGAATTTTTTAATACATCCATGTGTTAGGCGAATCAACCATATCCTATGGTGGAGAATCTCTCCAGACGCAAAAAAATTATTATGGTGGAGAATCCCGCCGGGCGCATTATATTATAATAAAAGAAGATATTCATCAGACGTATTTTTATAACTTATAATTCATGGCTGATGATTAATAGATAAAATATATATTGTGGAATTAATAAATTACCACTAGCCATGAGGCATGACCATGATATGAAACGTACCGACTTTTATTATGAGCTACCAAAAGAATTTATTGCTCAATATCCTCTTAACGACCGTTCAAACAGCAGGCTTTTAATTCTTTCGAAAAGATTTAATTCAATAGAGAATAAGAGATTTAATGATATAGTAGATTATTTAAGCGAAAATGATTTATTGGTACTAAACAATACAAAAGTTATTCCAGCCAGATTATATGCTAATAAGGAGACAGGGGGGAAAATCGAGATATTTTTGCTTAATCAAAATAAGGATGGAACTTGGCAGGCATTATTACGTCCATCTAACAGAGTAAAAAAAGATGCATTGTTAAGGTTTAACCGAGATGATATTGTTTGTCATGTTTTGGATGAACCTGGGAGGCAGGCTGAACGGGTTGTTTGTTTTAATACAAAGAGAAGTTTTTGGGAAATACTTGATAAGATAGGTGAGATTCCACTGCCACCGTATATAAAACGAAATCCTCGAGAAGAGGACACTATTACGTATCAGACTGTGTTTGCTAAAGATAGGGGAGCGGTTGCCTCTCCCACTGCAGGGCTTCATTTTACGCCTTCCCTTTTACAGAAGATTAAGAGCAAAGGGGTAGAAATAGTTTTTATAACTTTACATATAAATTATGGTACATTTCGACCTGTAAAAGCAGATAATATCAGTAATCATAAAATGCACAAAGAACTATATGAAATAAAAGCCGAAACGGCTCATACAATTAATAAAGCTAAGAAACTAGGTAAGCGTATTATTGCTTGTGGAACTACAACCGTGCGGGCTCTTGAAAGCGCTGTGAATAAAAATGGTGAGATAGAAGCAAAGCGAGAGTATACCGATATTTTTATTTATCCCCCATACAAATTTAAAACAATTGATGCTTTGATTACTAACTTTCATTTACCTGAAAGCACACTACTAATGTTAGTATCAGCTTTTGCGGGAAGAGAGCAAATTCTCAATGCTTACGAAGTTGCGAAGAAAAAAGGGTATCGTTTTTTTTCTTATGGAGATGCTATGCTAATTATTTAATATAATTTTCAAATAATGGAAAGGAGTTTGTTATGTCTGATGTAAAAAAAAGCATAACAGTAACGCAGGGTGTTAATAAAGTCATATTAGATGAAGATGCTATAGTTAATTTATTTCATCACTTATATTATTATTCAAACAAAAGGGCATGGGAGAATACATTTTGGTTAGGCAACCCAGTTTTAAAATGTCCTTTAGACACGTGGATATATCAAGAAATTATTTATGAAGTTAAGCCTGATTTTATTATCGAAACAGGGACATATTTTGGCGGCAGTGCCTTATTTATGGCTTCAATATGTGACGCATTACAGCATGGAGAAGTTATAACTATTGATGTTGATGATAAAGGAAATAAGCCACAACATCCTCGTATAAAATATATTATTGGTTCATCCACATCCAAAGAAATTGTAGCTCAGGTTAAACAAATAATAGGAGAAGGTAAAAAAGTAATGGTAATTTTAGATTCTGAACATCGAAAGGAGCATGTTTTATCGGAATTAAAGATTTATAGTCGTTTTATTTCATCTGGAAGTTATCTTATAGTCGAAGACTCAAATATCAATGGTCATCCTGTAAGACCGGAGTGGGGGCCTGGTCCTATGGAAGCAATAGAAGAATTTTTAAAAGATAATAAAGTATTTACAATAGATAGGTCTAAAGAAAAATATTTTTTAACTCAGAATCCAAAAGGATATCTAAAAAAGATATAGATTGAATATGTTTTTCTGGCAAAATGAAAGCAACATTATATTAGAGGAGCATAAAAGTCCCATAAAAATAGTTTTCCTCCTGGGGGGATTAGGTGGATTTTTAGCAGTAGCTCATTATATTTTTTTTGTGGTAGAACAATATGATAATTTAAGAATTGCTGAGTGCCTTATAAGTGGTTGGTGTTATACAGGCATATTAAGTGTTGGCGTTTTTCGTTCATTCCAATATTTATTTGAAGGAAATAAAAATTTTAATAAATCTAAAAATAAGGGACAATTTATTTTTTTAGTAGTTGTTACAATAACGTTAATTTCGTCTTTTGCCGCTATTATTGGTGCTGTGCCGCTTGCTTTTATTGATTTTATGGGTGGTTCTTTAATTGGCATGCGAGGAAGTTTGAGTGATTTTTTCACTATATTAAGTGGAGCGTTATTAATTGGAACCTGTTTTGGTTTAACCTTTAGTTTGTTTCTAAGTTTTGGAGTAGCAATCGGCTTGATATATAAAAAATGGTTTTTAATATTAGCTTCGTTAGGAGGGGGATTATGTAGCGGGATTATATTATTTTTTAAAAAAGATATTTTTTTTAATGAACAAATTCCGTTTTATGGAGCAATATATGGATTATTTTTTGGTTTTTCATTAATGACACATTTTAAAGTTTCTAAACATATTTAAAAATTTATAGTCATTTGATAGGCTTATGATTTTTTTATGAATATTAAATTTTTTAAGATTCAATACAAGCTTACAGAAGATCTATTTTGCATCAAAAGATTATGAAATCATTTAATTTTATTATTAAAAGAAAAGATGTTAAGACTTGCGCTCGTTTGGGAAAAGTACTAACCCCGCACGGATGTTTTGAAACGCCGGCTTTTATGCCTGTTGGAACTCAGGCAACGGTTAAGACATTAAGTCCACAAGAATTAAAAGATACTGGTGCTCAGATAGTACTTTCAAATGCTTACCATTTATATATCCGTCCCGGCCTTGAAATTATAAAGAAACATAAGGGACTTCATCGCTTTATGGCGTGGGACGGGCCTATACTTACAGATAGCGGGGGATATCAGGTTTTTTCACTTGCACGTCTGAGAAAAATTACCACGGAAGGTGCGACGTTTAATTCGCATTTTGATGGACGTTTAATAAAATTTACCCCGGAGAAAGTTATAAAAGCACAGGAAGTAATTGGCAGTGATATCGCTATGGTATTTGATGAATGCCTTGCTTACCCTAGCCCTAAAAGTGATGTAAAAAAATCGGTTGATTTGTCTATCAATTGGGCTAAACGCTCAAAAAAAGCGCACAAGATGAAAAAACAATCACTATTCGGCATTGTACAAGGAGGTATGTTTTTAGATCTACGCAAGGAATCACTTAAGAGAACCGTTGATATAGGTTTTGATGGATACGCAATAGGCGGACTAAGTGTTGGTGAACCTAATAAACTACAGTATGAAATTGTTTCACAAATTGCCCCTCTTTTGCCTGTATCTCAACCGCGATATTTGATGGGGGTTGGATATCCCGTTGATATTTTACAGGCAGTTGCGTCTGGAGTTGATATGTTTGACTGTGTAGTACCAACCAGGTTTGGACGTAATGGCAGTGCTTTTACTAATAATGGTATTGTTGTTGTTCGTAACGGAAAGTATGCAAAAGACATGAAACCGCTTGATCCACGATGTGAATGTTATACATGTAAGAACTTTTCTCGTTCCTACTTACGACATCTTATTAATTGTAATGAAATTTTGGGATCAAGGCTTGTTTCTTACCATAATATTTATTTCTTCCTTTCCTTTATGAAAAAGATAAGAGAATCTATAAATAGGGGAACCTTTTCAATATTTAAGAATAATTTTCTTCATAAATTTGATAAGAAAATGCGCTAAATGTTATATAGTAAAAATTTAAAGTTTAACTTTTTAATTTTAGATTTCTATGATAATCTAGTAATTTATTAAATTAGACTTTTTAAATTAAGACTAAGGAGAATAAGATATGAATTATGTAACAGTACTAGCATTAGCTGCCCCAAATGCACAACAAGGTGGGCAACAGGCAAATCCAATTTTAGCATTTGCCCCTATAATATTAATGTTTGCCGTTTTTTACTTTTTATTAATCAGGCCTCAACAAAAGCGTCAGAAGAAACATGATGATATGATTAAAAATGTAAAAAAAGGGGATAAGGTAGTAACTACCGGTGGTATTATTGGTATTGTTGTAGGCGTAAAGGACAGTCAAGTCGTCCTTAAAGTTGGGGACGGTGAAACTAAAATTGAATTTTTGAAGTCAGCTATTAGCCAGGTTCTGCAAGTATAGATATTAAACAAAGGAGTAGGTAACATGGATAAAAACTTTAAATGGAAAGTTCTTATAATTATTGGCATAATCGCATTTTCCTTATGGAAATTTTATCCACCACAGGAGAAAATAAATCTTGGATTAGACTTGCAGGGTGGTATGCACTTAATCTTACAGGTTGAGCTTGATAAGATTCCTGAAGAAGCACGAAAGGATGCGGTTGATCGAGCATTGGAAGTCATACGTAATCGTATAGATGAATTTGGTGTTCGTGAGCCATCAATTCAAAAGCAAGGCATTGATAAAATTATAATTCAACTGCCTGGCATTACCGATAGAAAACGGGCTTTAAATATTATCGGAAAGACGGCTCATCTTGAATTTAGACTTGTTTCCGATAATCCTGAGTTAGTTGAGAAAGCCACAGGAGGTGAGGTGCCTGAAGGATATGAATTAAAAACATTAGTTCACGATAAGCTGCGAGAGGAAGAGTTGCTGCTTGAGAAAGAACCTGTTTTAACAGGGGATAAGCTTCTTACTGCAGGTGTACAGTTTGATACGTCCGGCTTTGGACAGCCCATTGTTGCATTGACTTTAGATAAAGACGGAGGTCGTATATTTTCTAATGTAACGCAAGAAGCAGTTAAAAAATTTCGCTCTGACGGGATTGCCCGCCGTTTAGCTATCGTTTTAGACGGTAAGATTCATTCCGCACCTCAGATGAAGGAACATATACCTTCGGGAAAAGCTGTAATAACAGGTAATTTTACGTATGATGAAGCTAGTGACCTTGCTCTTGTCCTAAGAGCTGGTGCATTACCTGCTCCGGTCGTTGTTGCTGAAGAGCGTAGTGTAGGACCAACCTTGGGTCAGGATTCAGTTAAAAGAGGAATTATAGCAACTTTGTGCGGATTTGCAGGTGTTATTATTCTTATTGCTGTATATTATCTTTTAAGCGGTATGATTGCTGTTTTCGCTCTTTTGCTTAATATGGTAATTATTATGGGTGCTATGGCGGCATTTGGGGCGTCGCTAACACTTCCTGGTATTGCCGGTATTATTTTAACTATTGGTATGTCTGTTGATGCAAACGTTCTTGTCTTTGAACGTATTCGTGAAGAATTGCGTACAGGGAAAACAACTCGTTCGGCAATTTCCAGCGGATATCATAGAGCGTTTGGGACCATTCTTGATGCAAATATTACAACATTAATTACTGCACTTCTTTTATTTTATTTTGGCACAGGACCAATCAAAGGTTTTGCCGTGACTTTAAGTATTGGTATTATTTCCAGTATGTTTACTGCACTATTTGTTACTCGAGTTGTTTTTGACTTTTTAACAAGAAATAAACGAGAATTAAACTTGAAAATGTTTAGTGTTATTCCATCTGAGCCAAAAATTAATTTTGTTTCAAAACGTTTTATTGCTTTTGCCTTGTCATTAATTATCATAGGAATAGGATCGGTAAGTTTTTATATGCGCGGTGAGGAAAGATACGGCATTGACTTTACAGGAGGAATGCTTAAGCAGGTTAAATTTAAAAGTCCTATTGATATCGCAGTTATAAGAGATGCCCTTAGTGAGCACGGAGTTATCGATGCGCAGATTCAAACATTTGGTGATCAAAAGTCAAATGAAATTATTATTCGGACCAAAGGGGAGACGGAAGATGCGGTGGACAATGCGCTAAATGCTTTAATCGGAGAGGATAATTATGAGATTCTTAGGGTTGAGCGAGTAGGTCCGGCAGTTGGCAGTGATTTAAGAAAGAAAGCAGTAAAAGCAATAATTTTTGCATTATTAGCGATACTTTTATATATTGGGTGGAGATTTAGGTCGGTAAAATACGGTTTTGCCGCGATTGCTGCACTTTTTCATGATGTATTAATTGCCGCAGGAATGTTGGCACTTACAGGACGGGAATTTTCTCTTCCCATTATTGCTGCGCTTTTAACCATTGTTGGTTATTCATTAAATGATACAATCGTTATTTTTGACAGGATCCGGGAAGATCTAAAACTAATGAGGAAAAGTACCCTTACTGAGGTGATTAATAAGAGTGTTAATCAAACACTTTCACGGACATTGTTAACATCAGTAACAACTCTACTTGTTGTATTATTTTTATTTATTTTTGGTGGACAGGTAATTAATGATTTTGCATTTACTCTACTTGTTGGTGTTATTGTTGGTACATATTCCTCAGTTTATGTAGCAAGTCCATTATTAATTGGGTGGTCCGGAAAAAAATGATAATATAGATATACACGGATTTGCACACTGATAAGATAATCAGTTAACTGTGTAAATATATTTTTATAATCGTACTTATCCGTGTTTAAAAAAAGGAGAACAACGTGAATAGCGTTTGGGAGGTGAATGATACGGCATCTGATATTAGTGAAACTTTAGCGTCAGATTTTAATATTCATAAAGTACTTCTCCAGATTTTACATCAGCGAGGTATGACCTCTTCAGATAAAATACAACAGTTTCTTTATGGTACTTTAGATGATGAATATGATCCTTTTTTATTAAAAGGAATGTCTGAGGCAGTTGTAAGGATTAAACAAGCTATTGCACAAAAGCAAGGTATCTTGGTGCATGGCGATTATGACGTTGATGGTGTAACGGCTACATCTCTTATGGGGAAAACTCTCGATGAATTAGGCGCTGAGTATTATTTATATTTACCTGAGAGGCTTAAAGGTGGATATGGTGTAAGTAAAAAGGCGGTTTACTATGCCAGGGAAAAACATGCTGGTCTCATGCTTACTGTTGACTGTGGTATTTCAGCATATGAAGAAGTAGAACTTGCACGTAGTTTTGGGATTGATTTTATTGTTACTGACCATCATCGCCCTTCTCGTGACGAACTGCCCAAGGCTTTATCAATTGTAAATCCTTGGCAAAATGACTGCGGTTATCCATTTAAAGAACTTTCGGGCGTTGGTATTGCTTATAAATTAGCACAGGCTTTGGGTGTTAATGCACAGGAAAAATATTTAGATTTAGTTGCTTTTGGGACCGTATGTGACCTTTCATCCCTTGTAGACGAAAATCGTATTCTCGTAAAATATGGGCTTAGAAAAATAGATGAGCTCAGAAATTGCGGGCTTGCTGCCCTGCGTAAAGTATCGGGACTTAAGGCAAAAAAGACTAATACCGGACATTTAGGTTTTATTCTTGGTCCCCGTGTTAATGCAAGCGGACGTTTAGGATCTGCTGAATGTGCATTAAGGCTTTTAATAACGGATAATCAACGTGAGGCTACAAGTTTAGCATTAGCCTTGAACGAAGAGAACAAAGAGCGTCAAAAATTAGAAAAGATTATTTTACAAGAGGCAGTACGAAAGGTTGAACTGGAAATAAATTTTAATAAAGAAAAAATAATTGTTGTTTGGAATTCAAATTGGCATTTAGGTGTTATTGGTATTGTTGCTCAACGTTTGGTTGAACTTTACAATATGCCTGCTATTGTGATTTCGATTGATAAGGATATGGGAGTTGGAAGAGGATCAGCACGTTCTGTTAGAGGTTTTAATATTTTTGAAGCTTTAACTAACACAAGTGACTTTCTTCTTGAATTTGGGGGGCATGAATATGCAGCAGGAATAGAGATTCCAATCAAAAAACTCGAATTATTTAGAGAAAAAATTAATGAATATTTCCATGCGAAGATAGGAGAGATATCTTTTGTAAAAACATTTTCAATTGATGCTGAATTGTCTATTTCTGAAATCAATGTAGATTTGCTTTCGGGTCTGGAGTTATTAGAACCATTTGGGAGAGGAAATCCAAAGCCCCTTTTTCATACAAGCGGACTTATATGTAAAGAGCGTAGTATATTTTTGAGTAAAAATACTGTGAAGTTATGGGTTACCGATGAAACTTCAACATATGAAGCAATTTGGTATAAAGCACCTGTGGATACCAAAATTTTCAAAGGGGACAGACTGGATATTATTTATAATATATCCCAGAGGAAATGGTTTGATCGTAATATAGTAGTATTAGAGATTAAAGACTTAAGACGGCAATAGAGTTTTGGTTTTAATGTTATACGACCTTCTTAACCTTGCCCGACTGAATGCAACTAGTGCACACCTTCAATGTTTTAATAGAACCATTAACATTAACTTTTATTTTTTGAAGATTAGGGAAGAATCTTCGGCGTGTAATTCCCGTTGTTTTTTTACCAACTCCACCTTTGCTTTTTGCTAATCCCCGCCTTGCTATTCTATTTCCTGTAATAGGTTTTTTCCCGCAAATTGCACAGATACGCATACTTACACCTTTTATTATTTAAAATGTTAATTTATTTAATTAGCTTATTACCTTTGCTAACTTATAGCAATATAATCATTTAACAATTTAAAAATATATTGCTAGAGTGCTCAATTATATATAATTATTTTTAAAAAGCAAGTATTTTAATTAAGAAAAAGTAATATAGGGAAAAAACTTGCGTTCAAAAAAAAATTAGTATATACTCAACTCTCTTTGAATAAAGGATTTACCCTATTTTTCGAATAAAAAAGATTTATAATAAAAGCATTTCTGTTAGAATAAAAATTTACTTCTGGTTGAGAGAAGGGGAATCTTAAATAGTCTAACAGCTATAAAATATTAACAATATAAAAAAAGCGGAGAGGAAAATATGGCAAAGAAAAAGGATGCGTCAGGCAAAAAAAATAACGTTAGAAAAAAATCAAGAGTAGAGGGAACCATTAAGCGTTCGCTATCAAAAAAATCCCTTGAAAAGGAAATTGAGTTTATTTTTTATGCGCCTCTTGCATCATCTGTCGGAGTTGGGGGGACATTTAATAACTGGAATCCTTCTCGTTCTCCCTTAAAAAGGCATGTTGATGGAACTTGGAAAGGGAACTTACTTCTTAAGCCAGGAAAATATGAGTACCGTTATTTAATTGATGGAAGATGGGAAAATGAGCAGAAGGAGTGTGAACAAGTTTACAGTGGTTTGGGAAGTTATAATTGTGTATTAAAGGTTGATTAATATAATAATACTAAATTCCCGTGAATAGGAGAACATAACACCCCCCCTGCCCCCCTTAGTAGGGGGGATATACGGAGTGCGGTAGTCCCCCTTACCAAAGGGGGTGCCCGGAGGGCGGGGGATGTAACAGTTAGCGAAAATTAAAACTTCAAACTAAGGATGGTTTATTATGAATATAGTATTTGCTACCTCTGAGATGGTTCCTTTTGCTAAAACAGGTGGACTTGCTGATGTATGTGGTTCACTACCTTTAGCTTTGGCAAAAAGGGGGCACAAGATAAAGGTATTTTTACCAAAATACAAAATGGTAGACACAAAACGTTTTTCGCTTGAGTTAATAATTGAGTCGGTTTCTGTATTAATTGGGGAAAAAGAAGTAACCGCAAAAGTATATGGTTATGATTATCAGGAAGGTGTCCAAGTTTTGTTTGTTGAAAATGATGATTTTTATTTTAGGGACAATCTTTATGGAACACCGCAAGGCGATTATTCTGATAATGATATTCGATTTATCTTTTTTCAAAAAGTGGTATTAGAGACATTAAGTCTCATTACATTTAAGCCGCATATAATACATTGCCACGATTGGCAGACAGGATTGATTCCTGTTTATTTAAAAACAATTTATAAAGACGATCCTTTTTATAAACAGACAAAGACATTTTTTACTATACATAATTTGGCTTATCAAGGGCTTTTTAAATCAGAGGCTTTACCTTTAACCGGATTAAGTAAGAATGAATATACTGTTGATACGCTTGAGTTTTACGGCAAGATAAATTTTATTAAAGGAGGTTTAATCTATGCCGACGTGTTAACCACTGTTAGTGAAAGATATTCTAAAGAAATACAACTTAAAGAATTTGGTTGTGGCCTTAATGGCGTTTTGCAAAAAAGGAAAAATAGTTTGTTTGGTATTTTAAATGGGATTGACCCGAATGAATGGAATGCGGAAACTGACAAGGATATAACAGTTAATTTTTCTTTTGATAGTCTTGAGAGGAAGTATATTAACAAGGGTGTTTTACAGAAAGAGAATAATTTGCCTGTCGATCGCAATACACCTCTTTTGGGAATTATTACACGCTTGGCCGATCAGAAGGGTTTGGATATATTAACTCCAATTATGCCAACATTGGCAAAAATGGATCTACAGTTTGTTCTTTTGGGTACTGGCGATGAAAAATATAATAAAAAATTTAAACAGTTGGGTGAGAAATATTCAGAAAAGTTTGGTATGAATATTCTTTTTGATCCAAAAATGGCAAAGCGGATTTATGCCGGCTCTGATATATTTCTTATGCCTTCTCGTTTTGAACCCTGTGGATTAGGTCAGTTGATTTCATTTCGTTATTGCACTGTTCCGCTAGTCCGGGATACCGGGGGGCTTGCTGATACTGTCGTTGATTTCAATAAGAAGACAGGAGAGGGGAATGGTTTTGTTTTCTCAGAGTATAATAAAGGCTCTCTGCTAAAGACAATTCAAAAGGCACTTGAATATTATAAAGATAAGGTTTTATGGAAAAAAATCATCGAGAATGGTTTTAAATGTGATTTTTCGTGGGATGTCTCTGCACAGAAATATATTAACCTTTATGAAAGTGAAAAACGCAAAGAATTAGCCCGTGTGTAAATAAGCTTTTTTTATTATTTTCAGTCAGGACATTATTTTTAAATATGAGAAATAAGATTAAATCTTATGATGCAAGGAAAAACAGAAGAACAAAAATTTTAACACGAAAAGCTACGCTTGGTGATGTCAAAGAGATTCATATATTAATAAATAAGTTTGCTAAGCGTAAACTATTATTGCCTCGTTCATTGAGTTATATATATGACAATATACGTGATTTTTTCGTATGTGAAAATAGAGAAAAGCGAATTGTAGGTTGTTGTGCTTTACACATTGTATGGGAAGGGTTAGCGGAAATAAAATCACTTGCAGTAAAGAGAAGTTATCAAGGAAGACATATTGGAACAATTCTGGCCAAGCGGTGCTTAAATGAAGCAGGTGAGCTTAATGTAGATCGTGTTTTTGCTCTTACCTATAACCCGGAATTTTTTCGCAAACTAAAATTTTCACGAACTAATAAATCACTGCTGCCTGCTAAGGTATGGAGAGAATGTATAGATTGCCCCTTATTTCCAAACTGTGAAGAAATTGCAGTCATCAAAAAATTGTAAAAAAGCCCCATACAAGCGTAGATTTCACGCAGGATAACGCAATTTAATGCGGTATTATTTTAAGCACAAATAATAATATAAAATTTGTGCGATTTTTTTAATAGTCTATTTATCTATATCAGAAGAATATAAAAAGGTGCCAACAAAAATAGAAAAGAAATATCATGGGTAAGACAATTACTGAAAAAATATTAGCCTTACATTCAGGCGATAAAGAAGTTGAACCTGGTCAGTTTATTTTAGCAGGTGTTGATATGGCTTTAGGGAATGATGTAACGGCTCCTCTTGCTATAGATAAGTTTGAAAAAGCTAATCAAAGAGGAGTTTTTGATAATAATAAAATTGCATTAGTTCCTGATCATTTTGCACCAAATAAGGATATTAAATCTGCTGAACAGTGTAAAATTGTCCGTGATTTTGCCCGAAGGCATAATATCATCAATTATTTTGAGATAGGGGAAATGGGAATTGAGCATGTCCTACTTCCGGAGAAGGGTTTAGTATTACCTGGTGATTTAGTCATAGGTGCTGATTCTCATACTTGTACTTATGGGGCACTTGGAGCTTTTTCCACAGGGGTTGGTTCAACTGATTTGGCTTCATGCTATATGACGGGTAAGGTATGGCTTAGAGTACCGGAAAGTATAAAATTTATATATACAGGAAAATTAAAAAAATGGGTTTCTGGAAAAGACATCATACTTTTTACAATAGGTGAGATAGGTGTTGATGGGGCATTATATAAGGCAATGGAATTTACTGGTGAGGTAATTGATCATCTTCCTATGGATGATAGGTTTACTATTTGTAATATGGCAATTGAAGCCGGGGGGAAAAGCGGAATTATTCAGCCTGATAAAACAACTTTTTCCTATGTTGATGGAAGAAAAAAGCGTGATTACAAAGTTTTTACATCAGATCGAAATGCGCGATTTGCAGAAGTGTATGAATTTAATCTATCAAATTTAGATCCACAAATAGCACTTCCGCATCTTCCGAGTAATACAAAAAGTGTAGGTGAGGTTGGTAATGTTAATCTGGATCAAGTAGTTATTGGTTCCTGTACAAACGGACGCATTTCTGATTTTGAAATAGCTGCCCATATCTTAAAAGGGAAAAAGGTACATCCTTATGTGAGATGTATAATTTTACCTGGTACTCAAAGTGTTTATATGAAAGCTTTGGAAAAAGGTTGGATTGAAATTTTTATTAAAGCTGGTTGTGCTGTATCTACCCCGACTTGTGGTCCATGTCTTGGAGGGCATATGGGAATTCTTGCCAAGGGTGAGAAGGCATTAGCAACTACAAATAGAAATTTTGTCGGGCGTATGGGGCATCCTGAAAGTGAAGTTTATCTTTCTTCACCGGCTGTAGCTGCTGCCTCAGCCATTGAGGGACGAGTTGTCCACCCCAATGAGGTGATGTAGGAAGTAATAGGTACAGATAAGGAGATTTTTAAATGAAGATCAAAGGTAAAACTTGGAAATTTGGCAATAATATCAATACTGATGAAATTGTTCCTGCCAGATATTTGAATACTAGTGATGCTTATGAATTGGCAAAGCACTGCATGGAAGATGCTGATAATAATTTTGCTCAGAAAGTACAAAAGGGAGATATTATTATCGGCGGTTCTAATTTTGGTTGTGGCTCTTCACGTGAGCATGCTCCAATAGCTATAAAAGCATGCGGCGTGTCACTTGTAATTGCTAAAACATTTGCGCGTATTTTTTTTAGGAATTCTATTAATATTGGACTTCCTATTTTAGAATGTCCTGATGTTGTTGATGATGTTGAAAATGGGCATATTCTAGAAGTTAACTTAGAAAAAGGTATCATAAAGAACGATACTATAAATAAAGAGTATCGTTCTTCCTCATACCCGCCTTTTATGCAGGAGTTGATACATGCGGGAGGTCTCATTAATTGGGTTAAGGGGTATAATAATAGATAAAGCAGCTTTTATTTGAATAGAAGAATTGCGAAGGGAAGTTTTTATTTATTTTCGAATTAGGTTAGATAATCATGGTAAAAAAATTAATATTATTTATTTTAGGCCTTTCGGGATTGTTTGTATTTATTTTTTTATTTGAACAGACTTTTCCCACGGCATCTATAGATTTGCGTCTTAATCGAATTCAAGCACAGCAGAAAGCCCGAGAATATTTAGAGTCGTTAGGATATGATCTTTCAGAATATCATTCAAGTGTTGTTTTTGGCGGTGATGAAAGAAAGTTTGTTTTCTTAGAGAAGTGCCTCGGACTTTTAGATGCAAATAGAATGATAAAAAAAGATATTCCTATCTGGAGCTGGAATGTCCGTTTTTTTAAGGAACTGGAGAAAAAAGGATTTACCGTGAAGGTTAATCCGATTGACCGCATAGATGGATTTCAACATCATCTTAAAGATAATGCTCCCGGTGATAATTTGTCTCAAGATAAGGCAAAAAAGTTAGTTTTACAGTTTTTAATGGATAATCAAATTATTGTTAAAGACTATGAGTTAATTGAGTCTTCCAGTATTAAACGTGAGAATAGAACGGATCATCATTTAGTTTGGAAAAAGATAGGCAGTGAACTTTCCTGGACTGATGAGGGAAAAGAAGGCAAGGGAATGGTTCGCCTTTCCGTGGATGTTTATGGTTCCCGAATAGGAGGATTTAAAGCTTATTTTTGGACTCCGGAAGTATTTAATCGATATATTCGGAAATTATTTTCCGAAGGACATTTTCTTGCTCTTATTAGCTCTTTTTTTTACATGCTGTTATATGTGTGTGCAATCATTATGTTTATTATTAGTTTTCGCGAGGAATCGGTTCGATTCCGCCTGATGCTTGCTCTTGCTTTACTTATTGGTATTCCAAATGTGCTTAATCTTTTAAATAGTTTTCCATTAATTAAGGCCGGATATGATACAAAGGTGAATTTTTTTGTATATTATGGCACTCAATTCATAGGTTCGCTTAAAGGAATCATTAATCATATAATTGTTATAATTATTGTTTTTTGCGGTGGGAGTTTTATAGCAAAAAAGATATATAACGAACGTGTTAGAGGTTTATTTCGTATTTTAGAGGGCAAATCTATCACTCGTTCTATGCAAAATGAAATTTTGGGTGGATATGTTTTTGCCTTTATGGTTTTAGGTTTTGTTACGTTGTTTTATTTCTCCGGAATGAAATATGGTAATATATGGGTTTTTCCCTCAACACGTTATTCTAATATACTTGGCACATGGTGTCCTTTTTTATTACCCTTAAGTGCAAGTTTGATTGCGGCTGTTTCTGAAGAATTTATTTTTAGGTTGTTTGCTATTTCGTTTCTTAAAAAAGTTTTTCGTTTTACTATATTGGCAGTATTAGTACCATCGGTTATTTGGGCTTTTGCCCATTCGAATTATGCTGTTTTTCCTATTTATACGCGGGGAATTGAATTAACCATTGTTGCTTTGGCTTTTAGTTTTGTCTTTCTTCGTTATGGAATTTTAAATTGTATTGTTGCACACTACGTGATTGATGCGGTTCTTTTTTCGATTCCTTTATTAAGAAGTAGTAATATTTATTTTTTGATTTCAGGGATTATTGTTATTTTATTAGCTGCTTTGCCTGCAGGACTTAGCGTAATATTAAATACTACTAATAAAGGGGCACAAAAGGGCCGTGAATAGAACTTAAGAATAAGGGGGATTTATATGTATAAGATTGCAGTTATTCCCGGTGATGGAACGGGACCTGAAGTTGTTCAAGAAGGCCTTAAGGTGCTTAAGGCAGTTTCAGAATCTGTAGGCTTCAAATATGAAATCGAACAATATGATTTTGGCGGTGAGCGCTATAAAAAAACAGGCGAAGTTTTACCTAATTCAGCTATTGATGAAATGAAAAAGAAAGATGCAATATTTTTAGGGGCAATTGGGCATCCTGAGGTTCAACCCGGAATTCTTGAGAAAGGGATATTGTTAAAATTACGTTTTGCACTGGACCAATATATTAATTTACGTCCGGTGAAACTGTATCCCGGTGTAGATACACCGCTCAAGGATAAGGGTCCTGAACATATTGATTTCGTAGTTGTGCGTGAAAATACTGAAGGACTTTATGCAGGTGCGGGAGGTGTTCTTAAGAAAGGGACACCTGATGAGGTAGCGATTCAAGAAAGTATTAATACACGTAAGGGGGTTGAGCGATGTCTCCGATATGCATTTGATTTTACTCGAAGGAGAAATAAGAACAAAACTCTGACACTTTGCGGAAAAACAAATGTGCTTACGTTTGCGTTTCATTTATGGGAACGTGCATTCCATGAAATCGGGGAGAAGGACTATCCCGATATCAAACGGGATTATGCACATGTAGATGCTACATGCATGTGGATGGTGAAAAATCCTGAATGGTTTGATGTCATAGTAACGGATAACATGTTTGGTGACATTATTACTGACCTTGGTGCCATGATACAAGGCGGTATGGGTATAGCAGCAGGTGGTAATATTAATCCTCATGGGGTTTCAATGTTTGAGCCAATAGGCGGTTCTGCTCCGAAATATACAGGAAAAAATGTTATTAATCCACTTGCTGCAATTTCAGCAATGGGCATGATGCTTGATGTATTAGGTGAGAGCAAGGCTGCCAAGATGGTGGAGGATTCTGTTATGAAAGTTACCGGAACAAAATTAAAAAGCCTTTCAGCCGGAAAAATGGGATATTCGACCACTGAGGTTGGCGATTTAGTATGTAAATTATTAAAGTAATTTTGACCATAACACCCCCCTAGCCCCCCTTAATAGGGGGGAATTTTCGAAAGTCTCCCCTAATAAGGGGAGTGGCCCCTGCCCGACGGAGCGGAGCGGCAGGCGGGGAAGGCCGAGGGGTGTAACGTACAATATCCCCTGCCCGCCAGAGCGAAGCGGCAGGCAGGAAAGGGCGGGGGATGTTATGGTTTATAGTAAATGTAGTTTACTAAGGAGTATTAATATATGGGTAAAGAAAAGTACAAAGTTGCTGTTATGGGCGCTACTGGGGCAGTTGGGAACTGTATGCTTCAAATTCTAGAAGAAAGAAATTTTCCTGTTGCCGATTTAAAACTATTGGCATCTGAGCGTTCAGTGGGGAAGAAAATGAAGTTTAGGGACTTTGACTATTCTGTTGAAGAGTTAGGAGAATATTCGTTCAAAGGTGTTGAGATTGTACTTTCAAGCGCTGGTTCTGA
>CAZLCT010000028.1:0-25469 GCA_964558015.1 uncultured bacterium
AGCTTCAGCAATAGTAGGGTCAATATCTATTGTTAATTTCAATATTTCCTCTGCCTTCTTATACTTCCTTTCGTGTAGATAAAGCCATCCCAAATCCAAATACACATAAATACTTTTCTGCTTTCTCTTTATCTCATCCTCAAACAGCACCGCTGCTTCTTCAAATATTTTCTCCGCTTCTTCATATCTTTGCTGTTCAATATAAGACCAGCCTAACTTTAAATATACCCTCTCTTCATGTACATTCATCTCTTTTAATTTTACTAATATATCAATGGCTTCCTCAACTTTTCCTCTTTTTCTATTACAGACTGCGAGATCCATATAATTGCCCGTATCATCAGAACCTAACTGAATGCCTTTCTCAAGCATTGCGCACGCTTCTTCATACTTCTCCTGCGCCTTATAACACTCACCCAGCCTGATATATCCTTCCCCTTGGTTTGGATCAGCCTCTATAGCCGCTTTTAGTATTTCTTCAGCTTGGTCATATTTGCCTTGAATTATATATAGACGTCCTAAATCAAAATATGGATAAAGATCTTCAAAATTTATGGGAATAGCTTTTTTATACATCATCTCAGCCTTTTGATATTCCCCTTCCTGCATATAATCATGACCTAATTTGCTGTATGGCTTCACTTTAGGCTTTTTTGTCACCTCTTCCTTAACTCTTCTTGGTTTCACATTATAAAATTCCTCTACATCCTCATTCAAAATTCTACTGGAAGTATCATCCTTAGCAATAAAATCCTCCACATTATCATCCGTAGATGCGTAAGCAGTCCCTAACTGTGCTATCTTATATGTAACATGTGTATATAAAAGTTTTATCAATTTGTATACTCTAAAATCCTGAAAAAAAAGAATAGATTTAGCCAAAATATGGTCTGCATACTTGACAGTATCTATACCATCATTTATTCCTATCATTGTAATAACCATATCAGGATTATATTTGTCTAAATATTCTTTTAAATGAGCCAGGACAAAAGCCGTATTAGTGCCGTTTCTTCCTTTATCTATAACCGTAAATGTTTTTCCTATATTAAAACTATTTAATATTCCCTCTAAGTGTGGGGGCCACTCACCTGCAGTGGTGGATTCTCCTAAACAAAGGATACAATAATCACTTTTCTTAGAAAGAGCAGCCTTATTTTTGTGCTCCTGCACTACCGTAGCTATAAATCCTCCAAGACGCAATACTATCTCGATTAAAACAAAGAATACACATAAGCCAAAAACTATGAGGCCAACTTTTTGTTTAAATGTTGTTTCTTTCATATCTAGATAAAAAATTATATTACAATTTAAGGTTCTGTAATATTACCATATAGTAAATACGTTGTTTTTAAACAATCAGGCTAACTGCCGACAACAAATGTATCAAATTCAATCGCATTATGATAGAAAAAATTTCATTTGGAGTAATTTTGACCAAAAACTTCATTTAGAATTACACCTGCTATATTCTTAGCCAATAACATGTTACCTTTATCCGTACAATGGCCGAAATCACCTGCAAAATTATCTACGAAATATTCGTCAAATGTTCCACTTTCTATAGCGGACTTAAAAGGCTCTTCATTAGATACAAAAATAATTCCTTCATTTGGCTCAAGCATTTTTTTTAAGGCTGATACGTTTCTTAAGGGATATTGTGAACATAAAAGTTTTATACCCCTTTTAAGGATTACGGCTTTTAGCTTTTGATAGTTATATTGAGTCTGGGAATTATAATATTTTAATTCTAAATCCTCACCTTTATCATGGAATTCTTTAGCTAATTCACTCCCTTTTTTCTCGTTATAAAGCAAAGACGTTATATTATATATCGAGCTGCTATCTGGCAATATCTGGCGGGCTTCATCAAGCAACTTTTCTGCTTCAGAATATCTTACTTGATCCATATAAAACACCCCTAAAGAAATATATGCCCTCTCACTCTCAGGATTTACCTCTATTGCCCTCCTAAATATTTCCTCCGCCCTTTTATAATCCCCTTTTTTAATAAATACTGCTGCAAGCCTCGCATATGCCTCAACATCGTGAGGAGCCAATTCAAGAACATTATTGAACATCATCTCGGCTTCCTCATACTCTGCCAAATCATCATGACACCATCCTAACTCAATGTGTGCTCTGTGGTTTCTTGGATCTAATTCTATGACCTTGTTAAACATAAGTTTTGCGTTTTCATATTGTCTGTTACTTTTGAAAAGAACTCCAAAATCTAAATATACTTCATTATCTTGTGGAGGCATTTCAATTATTATTTCAGACAATCTATCTATTTGATTAAAACTATCGACTGATAAATAAAGGCGGGCCAATTGAAATAAGGTATTGGTATCATCCGGACTCTCTGCAAAAACTTCCTCAAGTTTCACTAACTTACGGCATATATCAGCTAATTCTTTTACTTCTCTATTGGTGGAATCAATTTCTTGAGCTTCTCGCAAAACTTTCAAAGCATCTCCATGTTTTCCTATATCTATATAAAATTTAGCAAATTCCAAATTGGGTTCAATACTATCCAGATTTAATTGAACGGTTTTCCTATATATGTTTTCTGCATCATTAAAACGTCCCTGCTCTCTGTAACACAAAGCTAAACTTAGATAGCCCTCGGCCTTATGTGGATCAATTTCTATTGCCTTTTTTATAATATTTTCACTCCTTTTATATTTTTTCTGATGCACATAAACCGATCCTAAATCAAAATATATCGAAAGGCTGTTTCCTTCATTTTTATTTATCTTTTCCTTAAGAGATTTAGCTGCTTTTATCAAAATTTCCCCGGCTTCATCATACTTATTTTGATCTACATAAAACCTAGCTAAACTTAAGTAAAGTTCTTCATTATATTTATTCATCTTTATTCCGCTTCCTAGAACATCCTCCGCTTCTTTATATTTTTTTTGACTGATATACAATGAACTTAAGTCAAAATAGGCACTGATATCCTTCGGATTCTCAAGCAGCAATTTTTTGTATATGCTTTCAGAATTTTTATATTCCTTATACCTGTCATAATCTTGAGCAAGTTTAATATCATCGTCTCTGTAAATCGGCGTTGTATCCCGACCTTCTTTCATCATCGTTTGAATTTCTTCGCCCTTGTAATCTTCTGCTTTATCAAAATTTTTATTCATCTTCCTCCCCGTTAACTCCTCATACTTATAAAAGGTGTGTTCCCATAAAAGTTTAATTAACTTATAGACCCTAAAATTCTGCAAAAAAAGGACCATCTTAATGAAAATATCATCCTTATACTTTACTGTATCCCCTTTATCATTTATTCCCATCATAGCAATTACCATATCAGGCTCGTATATATCTAAATAATTTTCTAAATCAGAAAGAATCACTGCGCTGTTATTGCCGGATTTTGCTTTCTCAATCACAGTAAATTTAACTTCTGTATTACTTTTGTTTAAAATTTCCTGAAGATACAGAGGCCATTTACTATACCCTCTGGCAGTCATTGAGTCTCCCAGACAAAGAATACGATAATCACTTTTTTGAGAAGTTAATTTTTCCCCTACAAATTCCTTTTCCTTAATTTGGGTAACTACAAACCCACCTATACGCAAGGTGATTTCGAGTAAAATAAAAAAAACTACCACGCCAAATATAATAAGACCTGCTTTTTGTTTGAATGCCGCTTTTTTCATATCAACTAATTCTTAGTTCTTCCAGCCTATAAATTCTACATATGTCCATTTTTACCAAAAACTTCCTTTAAAATAACATCTGCTATATTTTCAGCCAGAAGTCTGTTACCTTTGTCCGAATAATGACCAAAATCACCGCTGCTGTTACTTGTAAAATATTCATGGTATGACTCATTTATTATTGCTTGTTGAAAATTTTTCTCATTTGAAACAAAAATAATGTCATTATCCGGATTAAGGGGCTCGAGCATTTTCTTAAGAGCAGAGGCACTTCTTAAGGGGTATTGTACGCACACAAGCCGTATGCCTTTTTTTAATACTATATCTCTTAACTTTCTATAATTATGTCGTGTTTGTGGATTATAATACTTTGACTCCAAATACTCTTTCTTCTTGTGAAATTTTTCCGAAAGTTTCCTTTTCCCTTGTTTATTATAAAGCAATGATGAGATATTATAAATTTGGCTGCATTCAGGAAACATCACTCGGGCTCTCTCGAGTAATTTTTCTGCCTCTGAATATCTTTCTTGATCTATATAACATATGCCTAAAAGCATATATACTTCATCACATTCAGGGAACAAGTCTACAGCTTTCTTAAGTATTTCTATTGCGTCATTATACTTCTCCTCATATACATACTCCCAAGCTAATTCAAAATACCACCGGACAAAATTCCCTTTTATACTGATAATTTTTTTCCATATTTCTATAGCTTTATCATGATGGCGGTATCTCCTAAAAATATCTGCCATCTTAGCATAAAACATCTCATCCTTTTTTGGTGCCGCCTCCATTGCTTGGGCGAATAATTCATTAAACCTATCGAATTGATCCGGTTCTAAATCCTCGCGTTTTAAAAATATATAGGGAGCTAACTTGATAAATATACCCGGATAATCCGGACTCTTCTTAAGAACTTCTCCATAATCCTGTAAATGATTACATATCTCAAACAGATTCCTTATTTCACCAGCAGCAGGATAGTTTTTTCTAGCATTAAATAAAATTTCTATTGCATCTTTATATTTTCCTTCAACGATATAACGATTAGCAGATTCTATATACTCGCCTTCATTATCATATGTAACGTTTACATCTTCTAAGTCAACATTTGTTTCTTCAGCGTAAGCAATATTGCTAATATATTTACTATAAACTGCTTTACTTTTATTACGCATATTGCTTAATAAATACTTTGTTAATTTAAATATCCTAAACTTATTAAAAAAGAATATCGAATTATCATAAAAATTATACTTAACGGTATTCCCTTCATCATTCTTTCCCATCATTACAACTACAATATCAGGATTATATGTATCTAAATCATCATTCAATTTAGATAAAATTATGTTTGTGTCACAATTATTTCTTCCTTTGTCAATTACTGTAAAATCTATTTCTAAGTCTTTTCCCGTTTTCAAAATCTTACCAATGTGATAAGGCCAATATCTCTCAATGCACTCCCCTAAACAAAGTATGCAGCAATCTTTTTCCCCGGAAAAAGCAACTTTATTTCTGTCTATTTTTTCTCGAATAACTGGGTATCCTCCTAATCGTAGTCCCACCTCAAGCAGAGCCAAAAGAATTAATATACCTAAAACTATCAAACCTATTTTTTTTTGAAAAGTTGTTTTTTTCATATTTTTTTATTAGCAATATAAACTTTTTAAGTCAGAATCCTTTCTAACTTATATATGAATTTCATAAAACCGTTTTTAGAAAAAATATTTTCCATTTGTTTTACGAAAAGTTTGGGCCTGGAATAAAAACGAAAATAGGCGTATTGTTTGTATAAATATATCATCCATCGAGCGGTCTGAAGAGCCTCTCGCTTATAAACACTCCTACTGTAATAGTCATAATTATCACAGCCTTTTTCAATAAAATTTTTATCATTATCAAAAAGCCTAGTCCCGGGCAAAGGCGTAGTTATATTAAAAGCAGCCTCATCTATATCAAGCTGGCGAGCAAACTTAATAGTTTTCTTTATATCTGTCTTGCTCTCCCGGGGATGCCCCAACATAAAATATCCCTGCACATACAGCCCTAACTGTTTTGCCATATTAACAGAATCTATCACTTGCTCGATTTTAATCCCTTTTTTAAAAACTTCGTCTAAAATATGCTGTGATGCAGATTCTATACCTATATTTATGGTTCTTAAGCCGGCACCGTGCATTTTCTTCAAAACATCGTAATCACAAAGATCTGCCCTTATGTTACACCCCCACACCATTCCTAAGTTGCGTTCAAGCATAAGGTCACAAATTTTACTTACCCATTTTTTTTCTATCATTAAAATATCATCTTCAAATACAAAAGCATTTAGAAAATATTTCTCCTTTAAATATTCTAGTTCTTCTATCACTCTCTCCGCAGAATACTTGCGCACACTCTTACCAAATATCTTCTGAAGTGTAGGCTGGCAAAAGCTGCATTGGTAAGGACAACCCCGTGAGACCATAACGGACGTACCCTTTAGTCTGTTGCTAACAACATCCATGTTATTCCAAAGCTTCACATAAGAATCCATATCAAATATGGATCTATCCGTGATAGGCAACTCATCAAGATCTTCTAACATTTCTCTTGCCTCTTCATATATTATTTCATCTGCTTTTCTATATACAGTCCCCTTAACCCCACTGGGTTCACATCCCTTCTCCACTAATTCTGAAAAAGTTACCTCACCTTCGCCCAAAATAATAACATCAGCAAGGTTAAGTTTAAGAAAATATTCAGAATCAACAGTAACCTGCGGCCCTCCCATTAAAATTTTAGCTTTAGGTAAATACTGTCGCACTATTGCGGCCAGAGAGCGCACATCAGATATAAACGTGTTCATCACTGAGAACCCTACAACATCAAAAGAGTTTTCTTTAATAAAATTCTCAAAACCCTTACGTTTATTTCTTACAAAAGTATTATCAAAAACCGTGACATCAATTTTGGGCCATTTACTTTTTAAATATGAATAGATTGAGGCTATACCTAAAGGGGGTTGACCAGAAATGTATCTAAAACGGGGAAAAACCAATAATATTTTCATGTCCAGCCGTTTCTTTGCGTAGTTTTAATTCCTAATAATATTTATTCCAAAATTGTCGCATATGTTTAGACGAGATCAAAAAAAAGACAGCACTGTTAAAACAAAAGTATATTTTTACCTCTTGTAAATATATAAGTTTATGGGCTTATCATCAGGTACAATCGTAACAGTTTCAATTAATTTAAAAGACGGAAAACTATTTTCTATGCTGCTGCGTAATGTTTTTATTCCGCGCCTTACACTCTGTATTTCCTGCTCCATTTTGGGATCTACCAGAACACGATGATCATTTATAACGGCTAAAAGTATCTCATTCGTTTTTTCCATTAAAAAATTAAGATACGTCTCAAAATTGTTGCCCTTTTTTAAATCTGAGTATCCGATATAGAGAATACCGTCAGATTTAGTAAAATTATCCTGCATGCAACGTAAAGACATATCATATCTTAAGCCTTCATAAATCTGAATCATATTAAAAGGTACCTTTTTAAGCAAGAGTATATTGTACCATATGAAAAAAGTGCCTTCATCTGTCATATATGATAATTCATCATTCCTTGAATCTATTTCCTTTACAACCGGAAGCAATAAAAAAGTAAAATCTTCTTTATAAGCAATATTACAATTATTAAGAGAAGTAACTATTTTATCGTAAAGATTATCTTTAGGCATAAACTCATTCGCATCACATTTATACGCAGGAGTAATAAATCCTTTTTCTATGAGTGGAGTAAAACAATGAAATGAAGTTACATAATATTGGATAAAACCGTATAAAATCAATATGCCGCATATACCCCACTTAATTTTCTTCCATTTAATGGAGTTTAACCACCAGGCAGAAACAACCGCAATAGTAGGAAGTAATGGCAGTATATATCGAGACATCTTTAGGTGTAACATTAAGGAATGATATAAAAAAGCAGGAAGAAGCAATAATAAAAATATGATTTTTCGCTCCTTCCTCTCATACACTAAAAACCAAACAACGGAAATTAAAAATACTATTAGAAAAGACGGCTGAAGTAATACATTATGTAAATATCCAGCATAATCAAAAATCGATCCTCCGCCTTCAATCACATAATTCATGAAGTATTGCCGCAGTGCATGTAAGCGGAAATATTTCCAGCCTGCAATAGCGCACCATATACAATTACATATTATAATATTAAAAAATATCTCTTTTTCTTTATCCCGTATTGCCCTCCATAAAGACATAATAAGAAAATAAAAAAACAGAGGAAAAATAAACAGCGTATATGTTGCCTTTATCATCAATCCTATGCCCACAGCAATCCCTGAAAGTATTGAATACTTTCTATTGGAAAAATAGTCGCTTTGAATAAGCATATAAATACTAAAAACAACTATCCATAAAAGACCAAACTCTATATAAAAAAATCGCGACGTACAATATATACCAGGGTATAAAGATACTAAACTGACGGCTAATAAAGCAGTTGTTTTCCCATACATTTTTTTCGTAAAAAAATAGAGGCAAATTAGGAGTAACGCAAAATATATTATGTTAAACATAATATTAAAATGATATCCTGTCTCGAAAAACAATCTGCAAATTACCGGCAGGAAAAAATATAACGGCACATAATGATTTACATATGATAATTGCTCATTGAGGAAAGGAATACGACCTTGTTTAATGCTGTCATACCATTGGGTCATTTCATTATAGTGCAAAAAATCATTAAGAGGAAAATCGGCTGTTTTCTGTAACCATACAAAATTATGTATAAAGTAAAATAAAACAAAAAATGCTATTATCCCGACGGCTTTAATATCAATTTTTTTAACCATATGCATTATTATTTTTTACTTACTTTTTGTAAAACTGCCGCTTAAAAGTTAAAAACTGGATATTTTGTAAATTTTTGCTAATTTTTTGTCCGCGGCATGTTCGAACTGTGGCCAAAATTTTATAAATAAAAAGGAGAGAAGAATTTGCCAACATTTGAGTGAAAAAATAAAAAACTATTACTATAGATAAAGCTCTTCTCCCGGACGGACTTGAGTAATCGTAGTATCAATTTCCTCTTGAGCTATCCATTTATTTAATATAGACATAAATTCTTCAACAGAATATTCCGGACGTAAATAAGGCACACCCTCCTCTGGGAATTGAACCCGTGAAGAATCATCGGTAATATCAATAATATAATACGGATAGTGGGCCGGAATAAGAACTTTAGGTTCAAATTCTTTTACCAGCTCTTTAATATAATCGATCGATATTTTACCTAAGGTACATAAATAATAATCTATGCGCTTAGGTTTAATTTCAGCAAATGCCTCACGAAAAGAGTCGTAGGTACAATCAGTTGCATCACCTCCATGCAAAATCCAAATATCAGCTTTTTTTGAATAAATAAGGAAAATCAGATCCTTAGGAGTTGATACAAAACCGTAAAATGCCTTAACATAGAAATTATCATCCTCAAATACATCCCCATTTACAAAATTTTTTGTATATGGCCTGAGGGTTTCAGATGATTTGCAGTTATCAGGCTCTAAAATTATTTTAAGGTTAGGAGAAATAGAAAGAATCCGTTCTTTTGTTGAAACGCTTGAATGATCAGGATATTGATTAGAACATAATATATAATCACCACGCCTGTGTATTCGGAAAAAAGGGTCAACATGCATAATTACATCCTCAACATTGATTTCAAATGACATTACCCCCCACCAAATAATTTTAGGCGGATTATGAGAGAAATGAGATTGTTCTTTTGCCCTGAAAATAAAACCACACAAAGAGCATAAGATAAACATACTTATTAATACTAATAAAAGCATACTGGATAATCTGTACTTTTTCATTAGGTAACTATATCCCGCTTCTTGAGAAGCTCTTTTAATTCATTAAAAATATATTCTGCCGCAATTTTATGTCCAAAAGGCGTCATATGGACATAATCCCACCATAATATCCCAAGGTCATAATTATCAGTCAAAAATTGATTCAAATCAATAACTATTTTATCATATTGACTTCCAATCTTTTTCACAACTTTATGTAAATAAAGGCCACCCGGAGCATATTCTCTAGCATTTGGTTCAAGTATAAATATAGTCTCAATGCCTTTTTTTTCACTAACTTCAATAAATGAAACAAGGTTTTTATAAAACAGGCGCTCAGAAACACCTTTTTCAGCATCATTATTCGAAAGATTTATAACAATATAATCCCATTCATATTTACTCCATTTTTCTGAATAAACTTTTAATAAGCAACTCGAATCCGAATTCCTTATTCCGCCATTAATACAATAATAGGTATCTCTTTTTGCCCAAGAGTTTAAATACTTCTCAACCAGCTTAACAAAACATTCTTGTGAGAACCTTGTACCTTCACCCCATGTCTGCGAAGTCCCTATAAAAAATATTTTTTTATCATATTTATATTTAATCTCTTTATATTCCCTCTCGATCTCTTTTAAACGATATTTTTCCTCTTCTAAACATTCCCATCCCTCTAAATCTTTATTCATACCAAGATTCTCCTCTTGGCTTACATGTATTTCTTTTTTATTCTTAGGATTAACAATTGTCAGATCAAGTTCTTCATCTCCAAGATAGTAACCAAGCAAACAAACCGCTTTGTAGCCAATCCGGGCAAAAATATTATTAGATGAAAAATATCGATATGGAAGAAAATAAAGCTGCGCAATAATTATACTTATCAGCATAAGAGAAAAAATCATTTTTATCATTATGATTTGGAAAGTTATAATTTTATAGTTGTGCGGATAAATAAAATACAAAACACTTAATAATAAAATAGTACAAATAAAAACAAACGGATATATTTTAAAACAATTAATACCGATATTTATTTTGCTCTCAAAATTTTCATATATTTTTAAGTAATCATCGCTTCGTTCGACAAAAATATTATCAATTGAAACTTTATAACTTGAACCCATAAAACCAAAATATTGCTTCTTATTTATATTCATAAATGTTTTCATCTCTAGCGCATCGTTCATAAAGATAGAAACAACATTATCGCAGAAGACAACTTTACAATGATTCCATCTTGTTTTTTTTATGTTCTTAAGTTTAATCGGCTCTTTATGAATATACTCACCGTCAACTTTTACCCTCAAAATAGCATTAGGAAATAATTTATTATTGCTAACCCTCAAAGCCGAAAATTCAATTTCATTTTTATTAAAAATAAAATAAAAATAGGCCTCCCTCGAAAGCTTAAAATCAAATTCTATGCTATTGGCATTAACAGGTTTTGCATACAATACATTGTAAAAAGTACGACTAACAAATAAATTTAATTTATTCCCTCCTAACGTCTCTAATTGACGATTAAATGAATAACTACCATCTCTTCTTTCACGGAAAGAAATCCAATTTTTATTATTTTCTATGGTGTTTTGTGATATTGAATATATTTGAGAGAGTAAAATTGATATAAAAATTTGGAGCAAAAGAACAGCCAAGCATCCAAGGATAATATTCTTATTTTTACGTATTCCCATGCATACACCTAGTTATTTATTAGAATTATTATTAATTTTACTGCAGACATTCTTGTTAAATCTCATAATAATTATGTTTTGCCAGCTTATTTTCCAAAATATTCATCCAAAATAACATCTGAAATATTTTTTGCCAGTAATCTATTCCCTTCTACCGTACAATGGCCGAAACCACCAGCGAAATTATCACTAAAATATTCTCCGTATGAGGCTTTTTTAACTGCATCTTTGAATATCTTTTCATTATCAACAAAAATAATGTTGCTATATGGCTCAAGCAGTCTCTTAAGAGGAGTGAGATTAAGCATAGGGTATTGTACGCATACCAACTGTATCCCTCGTGATTGAACGCCTTTCTTAAGTGAATTATAGTTATAATACGTAGGAGGATTGTAATAGGAAAGGTTCAATTCTTTAGCTTTCCGGAAACAACCATCCGCTAAATCGTATTTTTTCTGATAATAAAAACACAACCCGAGTGCTTGATGAAATCTGCTTTCTTCGGGATACATCTTGATAGCCTTTTTATAAATTTCTTCAACCTCTTTATACATATCACGTCTATAATAACTTGTTGCAAGGCCAGAATATAAAACATTATCCCTAGAATTTATTTCTAAAGCTTTCTTATAAATTTGCTCTGCTTCATAATATTTGCCTTGCTTCAAATAATAAAGCCCTAAAATATTCAAAATAATAGGATATTCTGCCTTATATTTATCCGAATATGCTTCAAGAGCCTTAAAAACAAGCCTTTCAACTTCCTTATAGGTACAGGCTTGCTCATGAAGACGAATCATTTGAGACATAGTTTTAACATCAGTTGGATTATTTTCTAACAATTTTTTATAACTTTGTAATTGATAACATATCTCTAAAAGGCTTTTAATTGACTTATCATAAGGCTTAATTTCTTTAGCTTCAAATAACACTTCTACTGCCGCCTGATAATTTCTTTGTTCTATATAATATTTAGCAAAATGTATATAAAAAAGAACTTCATCAGGGCTCAACTTAATACTCCTCCTAAACATTTTCTCTGCTTCATCATAACGTCCCTTTCCTTTATAACACTGCCCCAACCGTTCATATCCTTTAGCATTGTACGGGTCAATTTTAATTGCTTGCTTTATAACATGTTCTGCTTGATCATATTTTTCTTGCCTTAAGTAAACCAATCCTAAATCCAAATATATATAAATGCCTTTTCCTCTATTGTTATGGACCTTATCTTCAAGGAGCAATTCTGCTTTTTTTAATATTTCCTCAGCTTCACTATATTTCTGTTGATTGTCATAATAACACCTGGCTAATGTTAAATAGATACGTTCGTCATATGGATCTATCTCCTTTGCTTTTAATAAAACAGCAATAGCTTCGTCATATCTACGCTGGCGTATGTCCATGAAACAGTCTGCAAGTAAAATATAACCGTATGTATCTTCTGGACATAACCTTATGCTTTCTTTAAACATTTCATATGCCTTATAAAATTTTCCTTGAACTTTATAACATTGACCTAGCCTTCTATAACATTTGTTATCCCCGGGGGCTAGTTTTATTCCACGTTTAAATATATCCTCCGCTTGCTCATATCTTTCCGTCATAACGTATAATGATCCTAAATCAAGATAAGCAAAAAGTCCCCGTGGATTCACGCCCAGTGACTTTTTGTACATGGCCTCTGCCTTTTTATATTCTTTCCTTTTTTGATATTCTTGTCCCAATTCAATATATTTTTGGCCAGAGAGATAATCCTCCTTTTGTTCTTGTACTAATGTTGTTTGAATGTCTTCAACCTTTAACAAATCTTCCGATTCAATTTTTTCGCTGATATTATCTTTATACCTATAAGTATTTTCACCTAAATCCAAGGATTCATTAAACTCCTTGTTTTGAACTTTTTTGTACTTATATATTATATGTTTCCATATAAGCATGGATAACTTATAAATGCGAAAACTTTTTAAAAAAAGTATAGTTTTATTACTAGGATTACTCTCATATTTCAAAGTATCACTTTCATCATTAATCCCCATCATTGTAATAACCATATCTGGTTTATATGTATCTAAATAATCGTCCAATTTTGATAATAAAAAATCAGTTTGGACACCGTTTTTTCCTTTATCTATTACAGTAAAAGTTATTCCTAAATCACTGCTATTCAACTCTTCTGCAAGATATACGGGCCATTCATCATCAGTGGTAGATTCACCTAAACAAAGAACCGTATAATCTCCCCTTTTTATAAGGGCGATTTTATTTTTATACTCGTTTACCGCAGTAATTACATATCCTCCTGTACGCAAACCGACTTCAAGTAAAATAAAAAAAAGCACAATACCAAAAAGTACAAGCCCTATTTTTTGAATAAGCGATGTCTTTTTCATGAATTACACCTTAATTCTTAAAAAATGTATGAAACTTCAATTTTTAAGCTATAATAAGCAAAATATTTTATAATTATAACCTATTTGATATAAATATATTATTAAAATTACCTGTGAAGTTAGAGTATAATATTTTTATTATTTATCATATTTTTATTGACTTAATATTATATTTATTATACCTTATTGCGTTCCGCCTGATGACTTATACATAAAAAATTAGGGGGAAAAATGAATTTACAATCAATCTTATTTTTTATAATTTTTTTATTTTCAGCTATTAATGCCTATTCTCAAAGTTGGCAACATATCTCAACAGGCATTGGTGAAAATACAATATATCATATTCTTGTCAATGAATTCAATCCACAAAAGTTACTTGCTGCATCAGAAAAAAATCTTTATGTTACGTACGACGGGGGACAAACCTGGGAAAAAATTTTTCACCTCGCAAATGAAGAGGAAAAAGTAAACTTTATAAAGTCAGAACAATTATACACTAATATTTTATATGTCGGAACCCCAACTGTTTTATATTCAAGCAATAATAATGGCAACACTTGGGAAAAGTTATATTCATCTTCTTATAATAAAGATAACATTCTTTTTTCATTAGCAATTAATCCATTTAATCCGCATGAACTCGCTCTAGGCACCCATAAAGGTCTACTTACAAGCATAGACAAAGGAAAAAACTGGAAAAAAATTACCGGAGAATTGAAAAATGCAAGTGTTATATATGCCGGCTACCATCCAAACATCAAAAATCTTCTTTTTGTTATTACGCAACGTGGTATATATAAAATCGATGTAAGTAAAGATGTAATTTATAAAGCCTATTCTTTCAATATAAAAGAAGAAGAAGAAGCTTCCATATATAATAAAAATACAAGCATAGGATTTTTCTTGTCTAATGATGAGGTAATAATGATTTCCCACTCGGGAAGGTTATATATAAGCAATGATCTTGGAAGAACATGGCATGATATTCTTGCTAATTTTAGTTCAAAAAATAAAATATTTAAAATAACACCTTCATTAGACGCATATATAGCATTTATTTCACTAAGTGATGATATCATTACTTATAATATCAAAACAAAAACCTCTAAAAGTCTTTCAGATGGATTATATTCCTCGCACATATATGATTTTGTTCTTTATGATGACAAAGAAATAATCCTTTTTTCAGCAACAGACAGAGGAATATTTTCCCGTCAAGTGAACTTACAAGAGACGGAGGAATTTTCCATTCCAATTGAAATCAATCCCCAGATGATAGAACGTATATATGCCGAGTTTCAGGGGGAACCGCCGATACGTGAAATCCAAAAAATGGCTATCTTTTACGCAAATGTCAAAAATGATAAAATAAAAAGGTGGCATCGAAATTCACGTCTAAGGGCATTTCTGCCAACAGTATCATTTGATGTTGAAAAAACAATTGAAGATAACATTGATATTGACCGCGGCAGCACTACTATTCAGGATGAATTTATTGTCGGCCCCAGAGAAAAAGATTTTACATGGGAGATAAGTTTTGAATGGGAACTTGCAAATTTAATCTGGAATCCAAACCAAACAACAATTGATTATCGTGAAAAATATATGATTGAAATGCGTGAAGATATATTGCATGAAGTTACAAAATTATATTATGAAAGAAGAAAATTAAAATTAGAACTACTAAGCTCCTCTTTAGATGATCATTATGAATATTTAAATCGCTGCCTAAAAATCGACGAACTAACTGCACAAATCGACGCTCTCACAGGAGGATATTTAACAAAGTATTCAAACAAAAAATAAGTATCAATATAAACAACTCTCTCTTTTATAATATAACGATATATGTTTACACATCTTTAATATTTATCTTAGATTTTATAGTTTCATATTGAAAACACATATCGACAATTAACCTTATTTTATATATAATTACAAAAGTTAATGCTTTTAAAACCGATCCTCATGATAAAGCTCTTTTAAGGGCTTAAATAATCATATTTTTTCTTGATTTATCATTTATTCTACTCTTATTTGAAAAAGCAGATATAACATTCGTAATGTTATGTAAACGTTTAAGTTATAAAATATTATAATTTGTATTAATGAAAAAGATCCTTCTTTTTAACCCTCCCTCAGGCTCTGTTAAATTTTCGAGAGATTACTTTTGCTCCAAAGCTTTAAAAGGAGGCTACGTCGAGCATTCTATCGATCTTCTCATACTTAGCGGCATACTTTATCCTTCCTTTGATATTGCCGTACTTGATGCTACAGTGGATAATTTGAATGAGAATAAATGTATGAAAATAATTTCCCAGCATGCTCCGGATATAATTATTTTTATAACTGGATATGCTTCTTTTTATAAAGATTTTCCTTTGCTTAAGAAAATAAAACATAATAATCCGGAAATCATTTTTATAGGTATTGGAAATATATTTTTGGAAATTCCACTCAATAATCAAAACAAGTGGCTTGATGCCATCTTATTTGACTTTACTACTGATGATATTGTCCACTATATTAACAATAACTTATCTTCTGTGAAAAATATGATATACCGCCAGGAAGAAAGAATTATTGACACCCGATCAGGCAAATATAACAATCAAGAATTTGAAATTCCCATTCCGCGGCACGAACTTTTTCTTAGCAAACGCTACGACTTCCCCTTTGCCAAATATTTACCCTTTACCACTATATTGACTGATTACGGCTGCCCTTTTAGTTGTTCTTTCTGCATTTACAGTACATTAGGAATAAAGTACCGAAAATTAGATAATGTATTGAAAGAATTGGAATATATAAATAATTTAGGGATTAAAGAACTTTTTATTAAAGACCAAACATTCGGATGGGATAGAGATCGTGTTATTAAATTATGTTCGAAGATGATCGAACAAAAATGGAATTTTTCTTGGACGGCTTTTACCAAAGTGGATTTAATCGATAATGAAGTACTTTCTATAATGAAAAATGCAGGCTGTCATACCTTAATTATGGGAGTAGAAAGTGCTAACGAAGAAATACTTGAAAAATATAAAAAATATCTTAAAAAAGAACAAGTATTTCGCGCCTTTAAGTTATGTAAAAGCTTCGGTATAGAAACTGTTGGGACTTTTATTATCGGGTTTCCGGGTGAAGTAAAAAAAAGTATTATCAATACTATAAATTTTGCCACCGAACTTAATTGTGATTTTGCATCATTTAACTGTTTTACTCCCAGGCTTAGCATAGCGCCCTCTTCCCGAGGTAAGGAAATTAATGATTATTTGGATAAACCACAAATCGATCAATCTGGCATAGTTTCTGTTTCCGGCAACGGTGTATTGACAGGAAAAAAAATCTCTAAATTATTAAAATATGCAATAATTCATTTTTATTTACGTCCCAAATATTTGCTGCATCAACTGACAAAAATTAAGTCTCCTCAAAAACTAAGACGTTTTATTAAAATCGGCGCCAATCTGATCATAGATTACTTTATAAGGAAAAATAAGAAAAGAGAATAATAAACTTAATTTTCTTTAATTCTTTTATCAATATTTTTATCATTATGTTATAATTTTTTTATAAAGCATATCCGTAGTGAAATATATATTATTATTCGATTATAAAAAATTGTCTTAAAACTAATATCTAGGTATCCGTAATGAAACTTGCTTTAGTTTTCAACCCATTTAAATACAAAATTCATGAAGAAAACATAAGAATTGTACAAAAATATTTTGGTCTTTTTCCTCCATTAAGTCTGGCATGGGTAGCTTCCATAGCTGAGCAGGCCGGACATGAGGTAATCATTATTGATGCAAGAACCCTGAATCTTTCTCAAGAAGAAGTCCTGGAAATACTTAAAGATTTTAATCCCGATATACTTGGTTTTATGATGACCACATATATGTTTCCCGATACATTAGAATGGATCCGCTTTCTAAAAGACTCTTTGAATATTCCAGTATTAATAGGCGGATACAATTTGAGAGTTTATCCTCGTGAATCCGTATCTCATACGGAAATTGATTTCGGCGTAGTTGAACATGCATATTATACATTACCCGCCCTTTTCAAAGAGTTAGGAAAAGAGTGTCCAAATTATGATAATGTTCCGGGGCTTGTATACAAAAGAAATGGAAATATAACAGTAACTCCTCATCCGCAACAGATTGATTTCAATAAATTCCCCAATCCGGCCCGTCACCTCTTACCTAATGAATTATATGCCGAGTTTCCCACTGAAAGAAAAAACTTCACGGTTATGGTTACTTCATTGGGGTGCCCATTAAAATGTAAATTCTGTGAAGCAGGCCGTACTTCTTATAATCCGCGCTCCTCCGAAACTGTCGTAAATGAAATCGAAGAATGCTATAAAAATTTTGGAATACGTGAGGTAGATATTTTCGACTATGACTTTACTGTTGTTAGGGAACGTGTTATAAAAATATGTAAATTAATGCAAGATAAAAAACTTGATATTGATTGGGCCTGCCGTTCACGAGTAGATAATGTTAACAGGGACTTACTTGAGGTAATGAAAAAGGCCGGATGCAGGAGAATATATTTTGGAGTGGAGTCAGGCTCGCAGGAAATACTTAACAAGGTAAATAAAGGAATTACCCTCCAACAAATAAATGAAACTATAAGTACATGCCATGAACTAGGCATAAAGGCCCTCGGTTTTTTCTTAATAGGTGCGCCGGGAGATACAAAGGAAACCGTACGAAAAACTATTACTTTTGCGAAAAAACTTAAGCTAGATTATGCTCAATTTTCAAAATGTCTGGCAAAACCCTTAACTCCCTTATGGCGAGATATGGTAAAGACTACAGGAGGGGATTATTGGCAGAACTGGATACTTGGTAAAGAATATGACAAAGAACTACCCAGACCCTGGACAACTCTTTCTAATCAGGATATTAATAAACTTGCCAAAAGAGGCTATATTTTATTCTATGGGAATCCTCTATTTATCATAAAACACATGCTAAGACTTAAATCTTTCACAGAATTCAGGAGAAAACTTTTTGCCTTCTTTGATATGATTCTTCGCCAAGAAAAAACACCTAAAAAAGATAATAATTTTAAGGCGTTTAACGAAAACAAAAAAACAACCGTAAAATATTTTAGAAAAACATTTTCACTAAATATTAATAAAAACCGGCGGGTAGTATAACTTGAACCTTACCCAATATTTAAAAAAATTTTCTGTCCCCTTGCTATTATTAACTATCATTCTTTTCCATTTTATTAATAATGCACTATGGCTTAAAATTGATAATTTTCCGGATATAGGTTCATGCTCTCGACACTTAGGTATCACTTTTGTTACCCGCCTAGCAATTCACAGAGCATTTCAACATAATGAATCTTTTATGGATCTACTCGGAAAGCTCTTTTTGATATTTCGCAAAATTCACGGTCCTCCATGGCCGACATTTATTTATTTCTTTCCTAATTTATTATTATTCAATGACGCTTTTTTTAGTATTTACACATTACGGTTATATGTCGATTTTATCTTTTTTATTATTTTAATAATCTCAGCTTATTTTATTGGAAAAAAATGTTTCAACAAAAGTGCCGGGCTTTTAGCTGCTTTTATAATAAGCTTTTATCCCTCAACTTACGGCATTTCCAGACAGTTTGTATTAGATTTCCCCGTTACAGGAATGATAGCATTATGTTTATGTCTTCTCTTATACTCAGAAAATTTCTCTAAAACTCCCTACTCTATTCTATTCGGAATAAGCTTGGGCATATCTACATTAATAAAACTGCAGGGACTTTTTTTCCTCATCTTCCCCTTTTTTTATTTCTTTCGGGAAATGTTAAAAAGTAAAAATGAACATAAAAAAAAGCAAGTTATTAATTTTATAATAATTATAATTATTTCAGGGTTAATTTTCTTTCTATATTGGGGCGATCCGCATAACTTTAAATGTTTGTTTAGCAATTTTTTTCAGCAGGCATTTGTATATTACCCTTTTAATCCTGTTTATCCTATAGATGATAATACAATATGGTCTGATATCGGGATCGGTGAGGATATTATTCCTGTATTCTCTTTAGAAAGTCTGACTTATTATTTTATTGAAACTATGAGGCATGCTTCAATTCCTTTATTTATATTATTTTTAATTGCTATAATTGCATTTTGTAAATCCCGTAATAAATACCGCCTTTTCTTTTTGAATAGTATATTTATACCCTGGATAATTTTTACTTTAATTTCCGGAAAACAAGACAGATATTTTTTCCCAATTATAATATACATTGCACCTATAACGTCCTGGTGGATAGTACAGCTTAATAAAACATACCTTAAAAAAATTGCAATAATCAGTATAATCGTCTTTAATGTAACTGGGTTTTTTTATCTATCCTGGAGTAACATAAGATATGAGGATGCCCTTTTTTTCAATTCCGACTTTACTTTTCCTCCTAATACTATAAACTCATTCTTTAATCCCATATATAAGATTCCCTTACAAAAAATAGTATCAGACATTCAGGAAACATTAAATAAAGGCCAGACTGTAAGCATTTCAGAATGGGGACATGGGGCAACAGCTTTTATGTTTTTCCTATATCCGCATTTTAGTGACGAATTTGTTGATAAAAATATAATATTTTCACTGCCTGAGCCACCGCCTGGTAAAAAGAAACCACTATACATGACTGAAAATAAACAAATATGGCTTGAAATGAAAAACAAATATAAAAATTATAAAATTTTTGCAGACCTCAACCATTTTGTAGTATTAAAAAAACATTCTTTAAGCAGTAATTAAAATCACATTACTTTTGTTTATGCATTATTAGAAATGGATTAAAATGTTACTGAATTCAAAAAATATTTTTATCGGTCTACTGTTATTACTACTTTTAATTTTTCATCTTATCAACAACGCTCTATGGTTAAAAATTGATAACATGCCCACCAAAGGTGACTGCTATCGTCATCTAGGTGTCACTTTTGATGCTCATCTGTCATTCCATAGGGCATTTGAAGACAGAAAATCTTTTATAGATCTATTAGGGAAACTCGCTTTTATATTTCGCAAAACCCACGGTCCTCCATGGCCGACCTTTATTTATTTTTTCTCCAATATATTATTCTTCAATGACTCGCTTTTTAATTTTTTTACATTAAGGCTATACATTGATTTTATATTTTTATCTCTTTTAATAATCTCAATATATTTCATAGGAAAAAAATGTTTCAATAAAAAAACCGGACTGTTAGCCGCTTTTATTATAAGTTTTTATCCCACAACTTACGGACTTTCCAGACACTTTGGATTAGATATTCCTATTACAGGAATGATAGCATTATGTTTATGTCTTCTCTTATACTCAGAAAATTTCTCTAAAACTCCCCACTCTATTCTATTGGGAATAAGCTTAGGTATATCTACATTAATAAAACTGCAGGGGCTTTTCTTCCTAATCTTTCCTTTCTTTTATTGCATACGAGAAATAATAAAAAGTGAAAATGAACACAAAAAAAAGGCTTTCCTTAACCTTATAACAGCCATAATTATTTCAGGATCATTAGCCTTTTTATACTGGGGCGATCCGAATAACTTTAAATGTTTGTTTAGCAATTTTTTTCAGCAGACTTTTGTCTATTATCCTTTTTATCCTATTGAGGACGGCTTGACATTATCTAAGATAGGAATTGGCGTTTCTTACATTCCTGTATTTTCATTGAGAAGTTTTACTTTTTACATTATTGAACTTGCCAGGCATACTTCTTTGCCTTTATTCATTTTATTTATTATTGCGATTGTAGAACTGGCAAGATCACGTGAAAAATATCGTTTACTTTTTATATTTAGTGCCGTGATTCCTTATGTTGTTTTTACCATGATTTCTTCAAAATCGGAAAGATACATTCTCCCCGTTATAATATATATTGCACTTATAACAGCCTGGTATGTAATTAATATTAAAATACCATATTTTAGAAAAATACTAACATCGATTATAATTTCTTATTGTTTATTTGTATTTTCAGGTTTATCTTGGGGGTATATAAAATATAAAAATCCTCTTTTTGATGATGGATACGCTAACAGACCGGATGGTTCAAACCCATTTTTTAACTCAACAAATAAGAAACAATTAAAAAAGATAGTATCCGATGTACAAGAAAGATTAAATAGAGGCTTAATAGTAAGTATCCCAGCATGGGGACATGGTGCTACTGATTTTATGTTTTTCCTTTATAAACATTTTAAGGATGACTTCATTGATGATAATATTATATTTTTATTGCCCGAGCCGCCACCCGATGAAAAGAAACCATTATATTTGACTGAATATAAAAAAATCTGGCTTAAAAATAAAAATAAATTCAAAAATTATAAAATGTTAGTAGATCTCAACAAACTTGTCGTATTAAAAAAGAAGTTACAAAATAAATAAAATCCTATCTGCAAATCTAACGAAGTTAATTAGGATAATAAATAATTTAAAATCACCTTTTAGCTACTGTGGTAGACTTATTGATTAAACTCAATTGGCCGCAGGCAGCTGTAATATCAGAACCTGCACTGTAACGAATTGTCGTCTGCACCTTTTCCCTCTCAAGTTTTTTTCTAAATTGAATTAAATCATTTTTACTAGGAGCAACAAATTTACAATCATTAACTGCATTATATCCAATAAGATTAACTTTTGCTTTAATTTGCTTCGCAATTGCAGCCAAGGCACGGGCATCTTCATCATAATCATTAAAATTCTTCATAAGAATATATTCAATGGTAATATTACGCCTAAATCTGTCACGTACTTTTCTTAAGGTTGAAATTAATTCGCTCAAAGAATAGGTATGCGCTATGGGCATTATTTGTTTACGTTTTCCCTCAAAAGCTGCATGTAGTGAAATAGATAATTTAATTTGTGAAAATCCTTCCCGAGCAAATCGTTCAATTTGAGGGATTAGACCAACTGTTGAGATAGTTATACGGCGGGCTCCAATGGCTAACCCCCAATCAGCCATAAAAGTTTTAATAGTTTTTATTAAATTGTCATAATTATCGAACGGCTCTCCCATTCCCATAAAAACAATATTAGTTATTCTCATATGGCTGTCATTACGCACTAAAAGAAACTGATCGATTATCTCAGCACAGCTAAGGTCACGAACGAATCCGCTCTTCCCGCTTGCGCAAAAGGAACAATTAAATTTACACCCGATTTGAGTTGAAATACAAATTGTTTTCCTTTTTCCGACTTTTATAAGGACTGTCTCAACGAAATGCCCGTCATTAGTTCTAAAAAGATACTTTGTCGCATCATTATTATTGCTTGCATATTTATTGCAAAGTTTTAGGGAAAAAAGAAGAAAATCTTTCTTCATCTCATCACGTAACCCTTTGGGAATATTTATCATCTCATCCCAATTAGATACGTTTTTATTAAACACCCATTTAAATATCTGTCTTACTCTGAATAATTTCTCACCATGCCGAGCAACGTAAGAATCCAACCATTGCCGTTCGAGGTCATTAATAAATACTTCCTTTTTCCCGGATTTTTTCTTCATATTCTTTCAAACAATTTCACATGCCTTTTTTATTTGTATCATTAGCTATCATATATGACAACCAACTATGCACTCCCTGTATAACAGTATCCTGAAAATCTACCGGAATATTATCAGATACCAGCTCACTTATAAATATATTATCGCCATCATATCTCTCGGACAAGCCAAACCCATAACCTATGTAAAAATCATTTATATGTTTTGATGGAATAACATCAAAAGACTCTTCTCCATTATAAGTATTTAAAAGTCCATGTGTTCTTAATGATATACAAAATCCAATGCCCTCATAAATAAAAGAATGGAACTCCTCCGGCACGCCGCTTCTCGTAAGCATTTCTTTTACCTTTTCTGCTATTATCCAAGGGGGGGTATACATGCCGTAATGATTTTCACCAGCGGTATAGGTAAATAATCCGTTTACAACACCCAACATATAAGAAGAGACTCTTTCATCTGGAATTGACTTTATAACATTGCTCCATCTTGTAGGATTCATTCCCTGGTTATAAATAACATTCCCAATAAGCTCTCCCTTTCTGAACCATAAATTTTTCATTAAATAATTAGAAGATGGTTCATTTTTTTCCAATAATAAATCGACATGACCTTCATCAAGCATTGTTTTAAATCCATTATATAAATATGTGTGATATTTAGAAGGAAATGAATGTAGCACTTTTAGTCCTTTAAGAATATCATTTTTATTTCCCTCAGCTATTCTTCTTCCTAATGAAGTATAAAAATAATGAATAAAATCATGAGGAATATATTTTTCTATATACCCTTGTTTAAAATCATTCAAAATATCTTTATACATTCTATTGCAGTAACTAACCGCTACCCCTTCATATAACCAGTAAAGGTGAGGCTTTGAAACCAATGGACTTATTTGAGAGGCTACGGTTTGGATAGTTTTTTTACTCAGTCCGTCTCCTACTGTTATACCGGCTCCCATCATAGCATAAGGCTGCGCACCGGGCCTCACAGAATGAATTAAATCATAATTTTTAATAATAGAATGCCAGTTATGTCTTTCCTCTCCATTGGAATTCCCCAGGATTTTGAAAAATTGATCTCTCAAAATAACATCTTCTCTCTCATACATATCACCTACAAAAAATAACGAAACAATTTTAAGGTCAAAAGTGAGATAGTCATAACATTCACTCCTAAAACACCATGGAAAAAAACAAAGCGAATAACCCTTTATATGGAAAGTATCTTCAATCTCCTCTAAATTCTTTTGGTTCCATGTCTCGTTATAATAATAGAATCCACTTAAAAATATTATGGTAAGAAGCAACATTGCAACACCCCTAAATCGCATAAAACTAATTCTTAAATGCCAGAGTTTAGAAATAAATATTCCTATGAGAATAATAATAAAAGGATATGCTGGGGTGAGATAATGTGTGCCGGGCCTTATAACAGGAAACAAGCAATATAAAATAAGAATAAGACTAACAAAGATAAAAATAATCAACTCTTTCTGCAAGTTCCTTACAGACGATTTCTCTACACTTTTCCGTAATACTTTTTTAATAAAAAATACAACCAAGGTTAAAGGAGTAGAAATAAACACAACCCTCATAATATTGAAAAAAATATCTTTAGGCACAAAGACTCCCGAAAATCTATAAAAATGCTCTAGTGAAAATACACGGATGAGAATAATTTTTAAGAAAGAAAGGGTTATCGGCCACGTGCCGCCTTTTTTAAAAAATAGCTGAAGAAGAGGAACGTCCTCGCCGCTGTTATACCTGGGCAGGATAAAACCAATGAAATTGTTCTCAAAGTTATATATAAGCCACGGTGAAAAACCGATAAGGAAAGCGAACGTATAAATATAAAAATATCTTTTCCTGAAAAACAATGGATCAAAAAAGAACCAAAATAAAAATATAATAAATGTTGTAGCTAAAAATGTATAACAAACATATGTTTCAAAACCGCTTATTAGGCCTAAACCGGAGATTAATAAAAATAATTTGTATTTCCCTTTTTTAGAATTTATTCGTCCAAAATATTCATCGCGCAAAGCAGAATTAAAAAACACCTCGTAAAAGCAAAATAATGCTGCCAGAGAAAAAAGCACTGAATCGCTATGTCCTCCAAAATTAGGTTCATACCAGATAATATAGCGGAAAGGCGCCATTACATACAAAGCACTTGCTATAAGAGCAACTTGTCTATTGAAATATAGGGATGAGAAGAAATATATTAAAAGTAAAATCAAACTTGAAAATAACAATACTATTATGTAGA
>CAZLCT010000029.1:0-25239 GCA_964558015.1 uncultured bacterium
TCAAAAAACAGTATTATTCTAACTCCTGCTCAATCGGCTAAATAATTACGTAAAAAGCTTATAAAAATCAGTAAGCCTAAATCCCTAAACTCTATCAAGCAAAATTAAGTTTAAAGCATTCAGCGTAAGTTCAGGCTTTAAGTGTATTTTACTCCTCAAAAAGGGTTTAATAAAGGCAGCTGAACCACCAGTTAGCACAACTTTTACAGTGCGGCCGTAGCGTTTACGGAACATACTTATTAATCCATCCGTAAGAGAAGCAAAGCCATAAACAGCTCCATTTATCATACATTCTTTACTAATATGCCCAAGAAAAGCTTTTGGCTTCCTTAGCCGTAAATTTTTAGGAAGTAAAGATGCTTTTTCACATAAAGCGGTAAATGAGGTCATCAAACCGGGAACGATCAAGCCACCCCGGAATATTCCTTTCTTATCTACATAATCAAATGTAACCGCAGTACCGAAATCTATAATAATAAAAGGCGGCTTATAAAGTCTAAGCCCGCCGAATATATTCACAAGTCGGTCCGTACCCAAAGCCGTTATTTTTTTGTATCTATGCCTGATCGGCAACTTAATATTCTCTCCTACAATATATGTATTACACTTAAGGCGGCGTTTTACTTCCTGCTTGATCTTTTTATTTAAAGACGGTACAACTGAACACATAATGCAGGAAGAAAACGGGTTAGAAAAGACTTTCCTTTTGCTTATATTTTTTGAAGAAAATAAATAAGCGGTGCTTTTAAGGAAATTTTCTGTTGGTACTGAATAAGAAGATAATAGTCGTCTGTGCCTAAAAAACCCAACAGAAATCGCTGTATTTCCAACATCAATTGTAACAATCATTTTTATCTTATCCTTTTTTTAAAAAAGAATAATAGTGTTTGGCAAATATACGCAAAAACTCAGTTAATAAACCCTCAAGAGAGGTTTCCTTACCCGTTACATCCAACAAAGAGGTTGCCCCCCTAACAAGTACACTGCGCTTACTATTAACGTTTATACCGACTCCAATAACTACATAATCTGTTACTCCGGAGCGTGAATGACTTTCCGTGAGAATGCCGCATACCTTACGGCCGTTTATTAGTACATCATTCGGTTTCTTTATCACGCCTTGTACCTGTGCCTCTCGGGTGAGTGTTTCCTTAACTGCCCTGGCCGCCAGATATGTAAGGAGCGGACTTGCATGCACTTTTAATCGAGGCCTTAATACGATTGAAAATAAAAGATTTTTCCCCCGGGGGGAAACCCATTTTCTATGGTAACGGCCACGTCCTTTAGTCTGATAATCACTAACTACTACCGTACCTTCTGAGATGCCCTCGCGTGCTAGAGCAAGTGAATAAGTCTGCGTTGAATCTATTTTATGAAGGGTTAAAATTCTAAAATGCATATATTCTAATTCTTGTTTTTATTCGTTTTCATTGGTGTCTTTATATACACGCGGGATAAGAGGACTCAAATTAGATATAATTTCATAAGGTATAGTCTGAGATTTCTTAGCCAATTCATAAGCAGTTATCTCTTCTGCTCCTGATTTTCCCAGCAAAACAACTTCATCCCCTATATTAATATCAGAATCACTTCCGAAATCTATCATTATATAATCCATACACACCGTACCTGCGATTGGATACCTCTTCCCTTTAATTAATACCATGCCTTTCTGAGAAAGCGAGTACGGATATCCATGACTGTAACCTATAGGAACAATACCTATTTTGGTGCGCCCCTGAGTAACATATTTCCGTCCGTAGCTAACGCCGCGTTTAGGGGCAAACTCCTTAATTAAACACACTCTGCTCTTGAGTGATAAGGCCTGCTTGACATCAAGCTTTTCATGTAATGATTCATGCGGATAATAACCGTACATTATCATACCGGGCCGTACAAGGTTAAAATGACTTTCGGTAAAATTAACAATACCTGCACTGTTAGCGGCATGAACATATGAAAATGAAATTTTGTTCTTCTCAAACTCATCAATAAGAGCTTTAAAAAGCTCAATTTGCCTGTAGGTAAAATCCATGCTTTCCACATCCGCAACTGAAAAATGAGTGAAGATACCCTCCGCATCAATAAAGGGAAGCCTAACGGCCTCTTTTATTTCATTGTAAGCATGTTTATAAATAAACCCCCATCTCCCCATTCCTGTATCAACTTTAATATGAACTTTCACCTTTTTATTCCTACTCTGGCCTGCATCATTAAGCTGATTCGCATAATCTAAATCAGATACGGAAAAAGTTAAGTCATGATCAATAGCCGATGAAAACTCATAAGGCAGAACAGAACCTAAAATTAAAATAGGGGTAAGAATCCCTTCACTGCGCAAGGCTTCAGCCTCTCGATATGTTGATACGCCGAAATAATTGACCCCCTCGGCTACTGCATGGGCAATCTTGGTCATTCCGTGTCCATATGCATTTGCCTTAACAATCGCCATTATGCCAACCCTGGCCTCAACCAATGTCTTAACCTTGGTCAGGTTATTCCTTATCTTTTCAACATCGATTTCAATCCAAAGATTATGTTGTTCCATATTTTTTTATTTCTTCTTTTGTTTCTTTAATATCTGTACATTAGAGGAAAATAAATAACGCGGGAGAACATCGGAAAGTGAAATGTATTCTCCCTTATCAATCTTATTCCTTGCGCATTTAATAATATTTCTGCCTCCCGGATACCACATCTTCTCGGGCAGAAATAAAATATCCTCTCCGAAATCTTTCTTTAACTCATTCCCGTATAATTTAAGTGCATCGCCACACAATGCTATCTTATTCTTAACCTGCTTTGTTCTTATTCTTGAACGCAGTTCTTTATATCCCAGCAAAATATCGCCACTTTTTTTTTTATAAATATTCCCTAAAACTGAATAAAATGCAGTATAAATTCTCGAACGGCGCGCATCAACAACAACAGCACATTCAGTATCAAAAGACACATTCTGTGCGATTACATCCAAACTTGATACCCCAATAATCTTTTTTCCACCCGTACTTGCGAAACCCTTAACTGCAGCTGCCCCGACACGAAGGCCTGTAAAAGATCCCGGCCCCAGACCGCAAACTATTATATCAATATCATCTATTGTCCATTTAATCTTATCCAGAGCCTGTTTTAGGAGAACAAACAATGTTTCAATATGCCGAAACTCATCAGAGCAGTTCATTTCCAATAATACATCGTCATCTGAGGCTAATGCCATGGCTAATACTTTTGATGATGTATCTATACTTAAAATCTTATGCTGTTTCATAACAATGCATTATGTCTCAATCTTAAAAACTAAACTTCTGAAGTCTCCAAATTAATAATTCAATAATCTAAATAAGTTCAAATGAATCAGCTATAGAGTCAAAAATATCTTCGTTCTCCTCGCGTAAATCAAAGAGTGTTCCGCACTGGATTACGTATACTTTGCTCTCTTTTGACACTAAATACTGTTTAAAAAAATAATGCTTACCGTCTTTCCTCGTGAAATCAAAACTTACGACAAAGCCCCTATGTTTATCAAACATTTTATATTGTTGATTGATAACTTTCATTTCTCCGCCCCAACGGCTTCGCATCTTTACATCAAAATCAGGCACGTACCACTGGAGGAAAGCATTAAGCCCCTCACCAGTATTTTCATATACTCTAACCTGAAGACCTGTTTGATCATCTTTTATAATCTCTGCCTTAACAAGATCCTCAGAGTCCGGGAACTGGTCGATTTTCCAATCTGAAGGATAATGCATACGATAACCATTCTTCGTATCAGCGCACATTAAAAATTCAGACGAAAATGCGAAAGGCACACAAATAATACCTACAAGAATTACCATAACCATGTATTTTATTCTAATACTCATTTTTTAAAACTCCTTACTATAATTTGTATTGTTAAAAATTATTAAACAACGAAATAACAAATTTCAAGCACCAAATAACAAATAAATCCCAAATTCAAACGATTAAATGACCAAAACCTACATTTATAGCAAACTTATATATTTTTTCTTCGAAATCGTATTTCTTATCAGCCATTTTCTATTTCGATCATTAAAATTTCGGTAATTGTGATTTATTTGATATTTGGAATTTGTTCTTTGGAATTTCATCGATTTTTATATCTTATTTCTTACCCATTATTATATCAAATGCTTTCACGAGCTGTTCGGCCTCATCTTCTACAATAAAATCAGGAGTAATGCCTATCTGATCGAATGTTTTCTCATTGGGTAAATATGTACGCGAAGTAATAAGAAACAAAGCCGAACCATCACTTAATCCGATTGTGTTCTTGAGGGAACCCTGTCCCTTGGTTTTTGTACCTACCAAAACAGCCTTCTTATAATGCTGCAGGGTACCTGAAAAAATCTCGGATGAACTTGCCGAGCCCTTATCGACTAAAATAACGACTGGATAAGGAAAATCCTCTGGTTCTCCTTTGGTTTTCTCCTCCTGACGGCCAACATCTTTCTTAAGGAAATATACTACCAAAGTTTTATTTTTTAAAAACAAACTGCTTAAAGCAACTGCCTGAGTTTCATCTCCTCCGGAATTTCCTCTAAGATCGATTACGAGACCGACCAGCTTCTCCTTCCTTAACTTATCCAACTCCTTCTTAAACTCTTCGGCTGTAAGGTCACGAAATTTCTTTATCTGAATATAACCTATCTTTTCCTTCTTATAATATTTCGATAAAACGGAAGGTATCCAAATAGTGCGGCATACTAACATGACTTCATAAGGCACTTTTTCATCCGGATGAAGCAGGGTTAACTCGACAGTCTCCCCTTCCGGAATCTTAAGTAATTTTTCTATCTGCTTTAGTTCCCATCCTTCAACCAACTCTCCGTTGATCGCCAAAAGCTGATCGTCTTTAAGGACTCCCTCTTCAAACGCAGAACTATCTTTATATACTCTTGAGATAAAAAACAAAACATCCTTTTTTACGATTTCAATACCTATGCCTTTAAATTTACTTTTTAAATTCTCCCTGATTACCCTTTTTAGATAATCCTTATGAATAAATTTACTATAATCGTCCGAAGGGTCTTTAAGCGCCTCTACGATTAAATTAATAGTAGAATATGTTAACTTATCTAAATTTTTTTGATAATCATCATCTAAATTTCTAAGGAGGCTCATCATAATAAATTGAGAACGGTAAAAAAGGTTACCAACCCCTGCAATGTTTATATCTTTAAAATAAAACTTATTCATTTTTAGATACGCCTCTTTAATAAGCCTTAAGCTCTTCATTTCTCCGGTATTAATAGAAGAGTCTTTATCTTTATCGCCATTTTCTTTATCAGCGGCATAAAGTGACTGTGTCGAAAATACAAAACATAAACAAAATAAAAATGCAAACAGTTTCGTTACCTTAAACATTTAAGCGCCTCCTTAATAGACTTATAAACTTAACGTCATTTGATTTAATTAAAAATTTTCTTCTATTTTCTCCATTATGTGAAAGTTTTATAAAAATGCTTCTCTTAGGCAGTAAAGTTTTTATTTTCTCACTCCATTCGATAATAGCAATGCCTGAAGAAAATAAAAATTCATCTATGCCTATTTCCTCATAATCCTTTATTTCATTCAGCCGATAGCAATCAATATGAAAAACAGGAAAAGACCCGTCATATTGATTAACTAATGCAAATGAAGGAGAAGTGACCTTAATCTTTTTTGTTCTAAAAAGGCCGTCTACAATTCCCTTGGTTAATGTTGTCTTACCGCTTCCCAGAGTACCTTCAAGAGCTAAGATCATACGGGGTTTGAGAAAGTGTGCAAGACGCCTTCCAAACGCTATTGTCTCAGCCTCTGAGGTGCTGATAATAGTGACGCCCTTTTTGCTAGTTTTCTTCATTAAAAATGCGTATATCCTTTTCTTTTAGTAAACCCCTTTAGAGAACTACGTCCATTAAAGGTAGTCACCATACCATGTGTTTTCTCTAACGGGGTAAAAATATTTAGATGACTTCCTTTTTGATAAAACATACCTTTCGCCTTGACTATACTTCCCACAGATGTCAGCCGTATATTAAATCTCTTCCTCCATTTCCTCTCTAAACTTGCAGCTTCTTTTGGTGAAACCGTAAAAAGAAGTTCATAGTCTTCACCGTCTGATAGGGCATGGTTAAGTGCCCTTTTTTTATTATTACGTGAAAGCTTAAAGGCATCACGGGAGATGGGAATCTTCTCCAAATCAATAACACATCCGACGCCACTCATTTTGAGTATATGACCTAAATCCTGCAGAAGGCCGTCCGAAATATCTATCATAGAAGTTACTGAAAAATGCCGGGTTAAAAAACGTGCTTCATCGACACGCGGGATAAAATTTAAGTGTTTACTTAAAATCGATCCCCCCAGCCGGCCACTAACATATAGAATATCACCAACGCGTGCTCCGCAACGTGTAACCAGATTTTTCTTCTCGACCTCTCCTGAAACACTAATGGAAATAATAATTTTTCTGGCCTTTGACACATCACCGCCTACAATATTAAGTGAAAAATGGGATGCGCATTTTTTTATTCCCGCAAACATTTTCTTAACAAGAGAAAAAGAAACCTCGGGAGGCAATCCAATCGCAACCAAAGCATATCTGGGTATACCGCCCATAGCAGCAATATCACTTATATTACGAGCCATGGCTTTATACCCGACCTCCTGAGCATTATCCTTTTTTATATTAAAATGAACCCCTTCAATGCTCATATCGGTAGTAAATAATTCGTATAAATTTTTATTTTTAACTAACACCGCACAATCATCACCAGCTCCGTATACGACCGAGGAATCTAGAGGTAAACGGCTGGTAAGATTATCAATAAGAGCAAATTCACCCAGCAAAGAAATAGTTTTTGATAGTTTCTGTTTCATTTAATCTCGTAAATTTTTTAAGCCTTAGGATTTATTTGCTTCAATGTAGCATCAAACGGAGGATATATTACATTCTTTTCAGTTATAAATGCAGTAAGCATTGAATACGGTGTTACATCAAACGCCGGATTATACGTATTAACCTCATGAGGCGCAATTTGTTTACTGCCTATTATTTTTAATTCTTCACCCTTACGTTCTTCGATCGGAATGTGCTCCCCCTCAGGAATCGAAAAATCAAACGTACTATACGGCGCTGCCACATAAAACGGTATTCGATGATAACGAGCAAGCACTGCGAGAGAATATGTTCCGATTTTATTTGCCGTATCACCGTTGGCGGCGATTCTATCGGCCCCAACAATTACTTTTTTTATTATTCCTTTTTGCATAAGAGAGGCTGCCATATTATCACAGATAAGTTCTGCATTGATACCGTTCCTCATAAGCTCCCACGCCGTAAGACGTGAACCCTGAAGAAGGGGCCGTGTTTCATCAACATAAACTTTAAACCGTTTACCACCCTCGTGCGCAACATAAAGCGGCGAAAGTGCAGTTCCTATGCCGGCCGTTGCAAGCGCTCCTGCATTGCAGTGTGTAAGTATAACATCGCCGTCTTTAATAAGCGGCTCCCCGTTTTTACCGATACTAAGACAAAGTTCTTTATCCTCATACTTTATTGCCATTGCCTCCTCCAAGAGGAGTCTTTTCAACTCGGCAATATTTTTACCCTTCATATTACGGGCGAGTTTCATCATGCGATCCAGGCTCCAAAATAAATTAACGGCCGTCGGCCTGGACGATGCTATATAATCAGAAACCTCTTTGAGTTTCTTCAGGAAATCATCTCCTCCCTCACCTTCATAATCTTTTATTCCAAGATATAAACCAAAAGCGGCAATAACACCAAGGAGCGGAGCTCCCCTAACCGCCAAAGTCCTGATAGCTTCATGAAGCTCTTGGACGGTTTTACAAGTCCTTTCAACAAACTCCTCCGGAAGCCTGGTTTGATCCAACAGTACTATTTTTCCCTCATCCCAACGTATTGTCTCAAAATCCATAAAATAAAGCTCCCTTATTTCACTCATTTTATGACGCATAAGATAATCTGCGTTTATATTTATTATATCTATCCGATAATAATACGCGGTACGCCAAGAAGCACGCATACTAAATTTATAGCCGGTATTACTACATGCCCCAGGAGACCGAACCATAAAAGTCCCATTAAGATAAATATTCCGTACGGTTCCAGCCTACCGTATTGATACGCTATACCATCCGGCAAAAGTCCGGCCAATACCCTGCCCCCGTCAAGCGGCGGAATAGGTATCATATTAAATACAGCCAGCCCTATATTAAAATATATAGGCAGCAATAATAAATTAAACTTAAATATATGCATAAGAAAAGAAAGAAAAGCCGCAAAAACAATATTCGCAGCCGCGCCGGCAACCGCTACCCAGATCATATCACGCTTAGGGTTGCGCAGTGCAAGAAAATTAACCGGTACAGGACGAGCCATTCCAATGGGAGGAGCTCCCATAATCATCAATAATATAGGTAACAGGACTGTCCAAAAAGGGTCGATATGTTTAAAAGGATTAAATGTAAGACGACCGGAATGATATGCAGTCATATCTCCGAAATGGTAGGCAACACGGCCGTGTGCATACTCATGAACAGTGACCGTTATTAGAAAAACAATAATCCAGAAAATAAAACCCATTATCCCAACCTGTCAAGTAATACCCGCTTCATTATAAAAAAGTAACTAATAAATAAAGAATTATGAATAATATGCAGTGTTATTGAAGGAATCAATGTACCGCGCTTTTCAAATAAAAATGCTAATATTAAGCCGAGAATAAAAACCGGTATAAATGCAAAAGAAGAGCCATGAATTAGGGCAAAAAAGGCGGCAGTACTAATCATGGCAACCCTTATGCCCCATTTTTTTTTCAATGCAGAATAACAAAATCCACGAAAAAACACCTCTTCGATAAATGGACCTATAGTACAGGCTAAAAAAATGGAAAACATTATCAATAAAGGATTCTGTTTGTCTTCGACAACAAAAATATCCACTAATGGATGAGGTGGAGGTTCATAATGGAAATAGTTTACAATCACACTTAGTAGAATAATAATACCTAACAATACAGGTAAAACTACACAATAAGTTGAAAATCCCAAAAATATATCGTTAAAAAAACGCATACTATTTAATCCGATATCCCGGATAGAACTCTTATATTTAACAGTTACAAAATATATTATAAAAAAGAGTGCCGCAACGTCTGTTATCAAAGTATGAATTATTATAAATGAATTTTCTGCATCTTCAAAAAAAAGATCGTTTATAAATCCTATAATCACTCCGGATATCATGCTTACAAAAACAAAAAGAATAATAATTTTAACAATATCCGCATTCTCCCACTTGATTGATGCCTGATCATATGCCCGCTGTATTATTTTTCTCCCGAGCAATAAATTAACGAGACAATATACAACAACGAGAAATCCTGCTCCAATGAGAAATAAAAAAAGCATCATAAAAAGAAGCGCCGTAATCGCTAAGCTTTCATCATCCTTTAAAAGATTCCAGAAGATTTCTCCCTGGTTGTCTTTTCCCTCAAAGGATGCTTTTACTTCTTTTATTTTCTCCATAGCAGGAGATAATGAATCGCCTTCATCTTCGGAAAACATAAGGAAAAAACTATACAGGAAAATCGATATTATTAACAACCATGAATACATTTTTTCCTGATTAAGAAAATTTCTAATTGCTCTTATCATAATATTGGGAATCTACCTTTCTATAAAAAATTAAAACACACAGATGTTAAAACCACTAACCAACTCTATTATAGTGCCTCAAACGATAAGAAACTCCAAGCTCATGCGCCTTTCTTTTCATATCATCGATATCAATCTCAGGAAAATCCAAAAAAGTTATAACCACATGCGGGATTATCTTTTTAGCCTCTTTAATAAATTCTACAATTCCGTTATAAACATCATTTCCCAATTTGGGACGACAAATCTCATTATATAAATTTTCTCGAGGTGCATTTAAACTAATACAAATTTCATCTACCAATCCGTCAAGTTCGGTAAGTACATTTCGTTTATTAATAATATTCCCCTGTCCGTTGGTATCAATCCGAATATAAATATTATTTTTTTTAAGCTCCTGAGAAACTTTCTTTATAAAATCAAGCCTCATGAAAGGCTCACCAAAGCCACAAAAAACGATTTCTTTAAAATTCCCCTGATAGTTTCTAATTTCCTGAAGTACCTCCGATACATCCGGGTCTTTTTTAATTCGTAAATTATGCCCTTTTACAAAATCATCATAAAATCTTATACAGAACCGGCATTCATTGGTGCATTGAGTTGTTGTATTAATATATAAAGAATCACAAATCTTATACACAATTTGAGGTTTAGTATCCGTATCTGGAAAACCAAAAAGCCTTTGACAATTTAGGGAGGTAATACGGGCCAAATCTTCCAACCGAACGCCTCTGAGATCTGCAATATAGCCCGCAATTTCGTTTAAAAACGCGGGTTCATTTCTCCTACCCCTTCTTGATTGGGGAGCTAAATACGGTGAATCTGTTTCTAAAAGAAACCTATCATCAGGAACTTTAACGACTAACGAGCGTAGCTCGTCATTCTTTTTATATGTAACCGGACCTGTAAAAGATACATAAAGCCCCATTTGCAAAGCTTCATTCAATACTGACTCATTTCCCGAAAAACAATGCATCACTCCTTTGATATTTGACGACCCGATCTCTTTACGCATAATTTCCAAGAGATCGCCAAAAGAATCACGTGCATGCAAAATAAGCGGGAGGCGAAATTCTTTATAAAGTTCGAGAAAAGCCCGGAATAGTTCCTTTTGGTCTTCCTTAGAGGAAAGATTTCTATAATAATCCAGGCCAACCTCACCTAATGCAACTACCTTGGGCTTTTTAATTAACTCCCGTATACTCTGTAAACTTTTTCCTATCTCGATACTCGAGGCATCATGTGGATGAATTCCCACAGAAGCATATATATCAGGATATTTTTCTGCAATTTCGATACATTTACGGGAATGTTCAATATCCACTCCAACAGTAATGATGTGCGCAACATCAGCCTCTCTTGCCCTCTCAACTACCGAAGATATATCCTGATTGAAATCGTCAAAATCCAAATGGGCATGCGTGTCAATTAACATTATTATACATCCTCGATCTTGGGAAAGAGCGGCTTACCGCGTTCCAGGCGCTTACCGGAAGTAAGCAAACCCCATGTATTTAAAGCATAAGCATCCATTCTCTTCTCCTCAAGAAGCGAAAGAATTTTCTCACCCGTCTCAGGAAGAAATGAAACTAAAGCAACTCCGATAATTCTAATAGCTTCAAGTAAAGCATACATAAAAACAATCAACTCTCCTCTCGAGGGCTCCTCTTTGGCCAGCTTCCACGGTTTTGTATCCTCGATGAATTTATTGGCCGCATTTATAAGATCCCATATAGAAATAATAGTTGAGCGCGGATCATAATCTTGATTCATACTTTTTTCAATTTTTGTTCCCAAATTTTCAGCTATATGCTTAAGAGGAGAGTTTATTGTTTTGGGATCCACATCAGGTACAATCCCCTGGAAATATTTATCTAACATAGATAAGGAACGATATACCAAATTACCTAAGTCATTCGCCAAATCACTATTAAAACGTGTAATCAATAACTCTTCGGAATAAGCTCCGTCAGACCCCAGGTTAGCCTCACGCAGCAGGTAATAGCGAAAAGTATCCACACCATAAACCGAGGACATTTCAACGGGGTCAACAATGTTACCCTTTGATTTAGAAACCTTACTGCCTTCCATAGTCCACCATCCGTGAGCGATAACATGCCGTGGTGGCTCTAATCCTAACGCCTTTAACATCATAGGCCAGTAAATAGCGTGCTGGCGAAGAATATCTTTACCAATCATATGAATGTCTGCGGGCCACAGCTCTTTAAACTTAGCCCCCTCACCATCATAATCAATCGCACTGATATAATTAATTAATGCATCAAACCAGACATAAACAACAAAATCATTGTTATCCGGGAACGGGATTCCCCATGAGAGGCGTTTATATGGACGGGAGACACAAAGGTCCTCAAGCGGTTCCCGTAAAAAGCTTATAACTTCCTGGCGTTTACCTCGGGGAATAATAAAGTCTTCATTGTCATTTATATACTGAATAAGCCAATCCTGGTATTTCGACAACTTGAAAAAATAATTTTTCTCTTCAATACGTTTTACCTCCCGATGGCAATCCGGGCATTTTCCATCAACTAATTGTGATTTTGTCCAAAACGATTCGCAGGGGATGCAATACCATCCTTCATACATATCCATATAAATATCACCGCTCGAGACTAGATGTCTTATTACCTTATGAACAACCTTTTTATGACGTTCCTCTGTAGTACGTATAAAATCATCATATCTTATACTAAGTTTTTCCCATGCCTCCCTAAAACTCAGAGACATTTCATCCACATGTTCCTGAGACGACTTATCAAGCGACTGTGCCGTTCGTTCGATTTTCTCTCCATGCTCATCAGTGCCTGTTAAGAAAAACACATCCTTTCCAAGTAGTCTATTAAAACGGGCAAAGCTATCACAAAGGATAGTAGTATACGCATGGCCGATATGAGGCTTATCATTAACATAATAAATCGGTGTGGTTATATAATAAAATTTCTTCACTTTTTACCTTTTCGTTTCTTCAAAATCGATATATTTTTATGAACCGGGCAGTCAGGGTCAGGACAGGTACAGTTTGCAAAAGATATCTCCTTAACCAAACCGTCTTCATACTCAACCATAACTTTCTTCTTAAGGATATCGACACTTTTTACTTTCACGATGCCGTCAGGCGTTTTTAATTTCTCCCCTTCTTCCGGTAAATACTCCGAGAAATCCTTATAAGTATTATATTCATAATCAAGACAGCACATAAGCCTGCCACAGACACCGGAAATTTTTGTTGGATTAAGCGAGAGTTTTTGCTCTTTTGCCATCTTTATAGTCACAGGTTCGAAATCTTTCAAAAATGTACCGCAACATAACCTGCGGCCGCAATGGCCGTAGCCGCCCAGCATCTTTGCTTCGTCACGGACGCCTATCTGACGCAACTCAATACGGACCTTGAATACTGCCGCTAAATCTTTAACTAACTCCCTAAAATCCACCCTACCCTCAGAAGTAAAATAAAAAACTAATTTTGACAAATCGAATGAGTATTCAGTATCGACAAGTTTCATGGGAAGGCGATGCTCAATAATTTTTTTATCACAAATATTATGTGCCTCCTTAACCTTTTCCTTATTCTTCTTTATTTTTTCGATGTCTTTACTTTCTACTTTTCGTATGACCGCTTTCAAAGGCTCTTCAAGGACAGAATTCTCAATAAGCTCTGTCTCAGAGACAATCTGACCGTAATCAATACTCCTGTCTGCTTCTACAATGACATAATCACCCACGGCAAATTTTATACCACGGGCATTATAAAATACTACTCTCCCTACTTCCCGCATACGTACTTGAATTACTTCTATCATAAGAAATATATCCTTTCATCAACTTATTTTATAATTTAGGCACCGACTGGCCAAACGTGACAATATTAGTTTAGAATTTATGTTTTGTTTAAGCGATCGCCTTGATTCTTCAAAAAGATTCATAAGCTCCGTAATATGCTCATGCGACAGGCGCTTACATAACGAATTAATTTCTGCGATTCTATCCTGATGAATAATAAATGACTCACTTACGCCGCTCTTAATAAGTAACGCATCATGAAACAAACCGCAGAGAATATGAAAAAGATTATTAAGTTCAAGCTGTGAAATATTAACCAGACTTAAAAAATATTCAACTGGATTCTGTTTTAAGAAAGAATCGATAACCGCATTCTTTAAATTAAAATAATCCTCCTCCTGATATTTAAGTGCTAAACCAAGGCTACCTTCCGATTGATAAGCTAAAAAATGTGCTTCGTCTTTAATATTAAATTTATCCCGTAAAATCCCGCACAATGAATCTACAGATAAGGGTCTTAAGCGAACCTCTACAACCCTGGAAATGATAGTATCAGTCAGCTGAAAAGTAAAACTTGATAATAAAATAATAGTAGTATCAGCCGGTGGTTCCTCAAGTATTTTCAAAAACGCATTTGCAGCTTCCTCCGTAAGCCTCTCGGCTTTATTGATAATAAAAACCTTTCTCTTCCCTTCGAAGGGATGCAGCATTACCCATGATTGAAGTTCCCTGATTTCCTCTATTTTAATAGACCGGGCTTCTTCGTCTAAACCTATCCACTTAACATCAGGATGTGTATTTAATGCTATCTTTCGGCAGCTTGCACAATCACAACCCTCAAAAATACTCCCCATCTCACAATTAAGACTTTGAGCGAACTGGCGCGCAAGGAGTTTTTTCCCGATCCCTTCTTTGCCGGAAAAAAGAAAGGAACGGGCGCCGTCTCCTTTTTTAAAATCGTTCTTTAAAAACCTAACCGCTTCTTCCTGTCCGAATAATCTATCCGAATAAACCATCAAGTCTACGCTCAATAACCTTTCTTCCCTTTTCAATAGGGCATTCTTTGACAATACAAAAACGGCTCCGGTTCTCTCGTGCTAAAGTCAAAAATCCCTTCTGCACTCGTTTATGAAATGCTATTGACTTAAGTTCCATTCTATCGCTGCGCCCCGCACGCCGAAGTCCCCTCCTTACATCACTTTCAAGAAGAAATGTAATTTTGGGAATTAAATCCATTGAAGCAAAATCATTTACTCTCTCTGCCATACCCCTATCAAGCCTGCCGCCGAAACATTGATATGCAACGGTTGAATCAACAAAACGGTCGCATAAAACAATGGTGCCTCGTTTCAATGCAGGAATAATAACATTTTTAACCAATTCTATCCGGGCTGCATTATATAACAACAATTCACACTCAACGCTCATATTAATATTACCTCTATCAAGCAAAATATGACGAATCTTCTCTCCTATACGTGTGCCCCCGGGTTCGCGAAGCAAGAGAACCTTAAATCCTTTTTGTTTGATATATTTTGCGGCTAATTTACAATGTGTAGTTTTGCCGCTTCCTTCTATGCCTTCGAACGTAATAAAATATCCCTTTTTTTTCCTTCTCATAGACCTTACTTTTTTTTAACACGTGCTCCCTGTGCAGTATCTTCAACAACCCAGCCGAGAGCACTTATTTTATCCCTAATTTCATCAGATTTCTTGAAGTCCCTCGCTTTACGAGCAAGACTGCGCTGATTGACGAGCTCTTTTATCTCGGGCGGAACCTCTTCATCAACATCTCTAATAATGCCAAGGACTGAATTAATATTATCAACAAACTCAATAATTTGTTTTCTGCCCTTATCAGTAACACTGCTATTCTCAATTAATTTATTTATATCATTGATAAACCCAAAAAGGGAAGAAAGTGCCTGTGCGATATTCAAATCATCATCAAGCGCCTCTTCAAATTGCTTTCTTGCTTCTTTTATTTCCCGATCACAACTGTCTTTACCCGAGACGTGAGGAACGTAACTCATCAGGCGCAACATAAAATCCCGTATTCTGTTTATTGATGATTGAGCCTGCTCTAAGCCCTCAAGTGTAAAATTCAGGGGGTGACGATAATTATGGGATATTAATATATACCTGATTGACAACGGGGAATATCCCTTGGCTAAAAGGTCTCGCAATGTATAAAAATTTCCCTTTGATTTTGACATTTTCTCATTATTAACCAGAAGAAATTTACAATGCAGCCAGTAATTAACAAACCGTTTCCCAGTCGCACCTTCAGACTGTGCAATTTCATTTTCATGGTGTGGGAATATATTATCTTCTCCTCCTGTATGAATATCTAAGGTTTCTCCTAAATACCTCATGCTCATAGCAGAACATTCAATATGCCACCCCGGACGCCCCTTGCCGAATGGTGAATCCCAAGATGGTTCATTGTCCTTGCTTTTTTTCCATAATACAAAATCTCGAACATCATCACGTTCATATTCGTCACGATCCACCCGCAATCCGATAATATTTTCGTCAATATCTTTTTTAGAAAGCTTTCCATATGAGGGAAAGGCCTGTATACGGTAATAGACCGAGCCGTCGCTTTCATAAGCAATTTTTTTTCTCAATAACGTTTTAACCAACGCAATCATATCAGCGATATGCTCGGTCGCGCGCGGATAATATTCCGCCCGCTCTATGCCTAAAGAATCTAAATCTTCAAAAAAAGCATCAATATATGTTTTAGTATATTCATTAAGAGAAATCCCTTTCTCTAATGCCCCCTTAATAGTTTTATCATCGATATCAGTAAGATTCATGACCTGAATAACTTTAAAACCTTTATATTTAAGATACCGTCTTAATAAATCTTCAAAAATATAAGCCCGAAAATTACCTATGTGGGCATAGTCATACACTGTAGGGCCGCATGTGTACATTTTCACAACTCCATCCTGAAGAGGCGTAAACTCTTCTTTTTTTGCACTCAATGTATTAAAAAACTTTAGACTCATAACCTAACTTCTGCTCACTCCTACTTAAGCTGTAATGCCCTCTCAACCCGTTTAAGGCAATTATTTTTCCCCAGTAATAAAACCACACGTTTTAACTCAGGCCCATGTTCTTTACCTGTTAAGGCAATGCGAAGTGGAAGAAAAAAATCTTTTCCCTTAATTTTCACCTTTTTCCTCAAATCTTTAAATACTTTATCAAAATTATCCTCATCCAAATTATCTAAAGACTTTAATACCCGGGAAAGTTCGCTTAAAATTGCCTTTGCCCCTTCTGTTTTTAACGTATCAATATTTTCAAATTCAAAATCATCGCCGAAGAGTTTCAATCTGTCCTCAAAATCCTTGAAACATTGAATATTATCTTTTAAAGCAAGCAGCACCCTTTCATACCACTCAGGACGAATCATATATGTGGAATTTTCTACAATTTTTTCTTGCAGTATATATTGAACACTTGACTTTAAATAATCCCCGTCACTTAACATTCTTATATGCTCGCCATTAACCCAATTGAGCTTTGTACGATCAAAAACTGCTGATGAACGTGAAACTCTTTTAATGGTAAATCTCTTCTGCAACTCTTTAAACTTGAATATTTCCTCATCCGTGCCACTTGACCATCCTAACAAAGCCATATAATTACATAATGCCTCAGGCAGATACCCCATTTTCCTATACTCCGCAATGGACATGGCTCCTAACCGTTTACTTAAAGGTTCACCTCCAGGTCCCATAGTCAAAGGCATGTGAGCAAACTGTGGGATGGGAAATCCGCATGCTTCAAAAATTGCTATATGGCGTGGTGTATTAGAAAAATGATCTTCGCCTCGTATAATATGTGAAACTTTCATTTCTCCATCATCTATACAAACTGCAAGATGAAATGTAGGAGAGCCGTCAGGGCGCACGATCACAAAGTCCCCTATAAGACTTTCATCAAATTCAACTTCACCACGGATAATATCTTTAATAACTCGTTTTTTATCGGGCATCTTAAAACGTATACTAGGTTTTATGCCTTGCGCTTCATATCTTCGACGAAGAGTATCTGAAAGATTACGGCACCGGTTATCGTAGCGCAGAGATTGACCCTCGGCTAACTGTACCCTTCTCCGTGCTTCCAGTTCCGACTCAGAACAATAACAATAATATGCTTTACCCTCAGAGATTAACTTTTTAGCGTAATCCTGATAAAGAGAAAACCGTTTAGACTGAATATAAGGGGCGAATTTGCCTCCCGTATCCGGCCCTTCATCCCACTTAATGCCGAGCCACCGGAGGTCCTCGTAAATTTGAGTTAAATATTCTTCCTTGGACCTTTCTTTATCAGTATCTTCAATCCTTAGAATGAACTCTCCATTATTATTCTTTGCGAATAAATAATTAAAAAGAGCAGTCCTAGCGTTTCCAATATGTAAAAAACCTGTTGGTGAGGGGGCGAATCTTACGCGAATCATTTCGTCAATATCTCCTTAAAAATTTTAGTTATCTTTGGTCTTAACTCTTCATTAATGTTACTACGGCAAAAGCTGAAATAGAAAAACCGGAACCTTCGCTTTCTAACTCCTCTTTTGTTTTTGCTTTAATATTTACCTGGGACGGCTTAAGGTCCAGAATGCCTGCGACTTTTCTTTTAATACGGTCTTTATATTTCTTTAAATTTGGTTTCTGAACAATAACGGTTGTATCAACATGCTGAAGAATGAGGCCGCAATTTGTGATCATTTTCATTACCCTTGACAAAATTACTTTACTAGCAATGTTTTTATATTTAGGATCCGTATCAGGAAAACATTCTCCTATATCACCCAAAGAAGCCGCGCCTAGGAGAGCATCAGCAATAGCATGTAAAAGAGGATCTCCGTCCGAGTGGCCCAAACATCCCTTATTGAAAGGTATCTTTACACCCCCGATCATTAAATCCCTGCCGGTCACTAAACGATGTATATCGTATCCCATTCCTACTTGTACCATGGTAGCCTCCATGATTCCTTTTGCGATTTTATAATCCGAAGGTGTTGTTATTTTCAAGTTAATTGCCTCATGTCTTAATACCTTAACACGGCCGCCGATTGCCTCAACCAATGAACCTTCGTCAGTGAACTCTTGCCTCTTCCCCTTGTATTTGTATAAGGCAAATGCTCGCTTTAGAATACTTTTTTTAAAAAGCTGCGGGGTCTCAGCCTCCCATAAATTATTCCTATCAACTGTATCAATAATAATATTCCCTTTTACCCGTTTTAACGTTGGAACCACAGGCCTGGCAGCTATGACACCGTCCGCATTGCCTACCCTTTGTACCAGCCTGGCTATTAAGGCCTGCGTTAGGAAAGGCCTTACTCCATCATGAATGAGAACATGAGAAGAAGACTTTGAAACTTTCATTAAACAGTTATAAACTGTATCAGCCCTCCTCGTTCCTCCGCTAACAATTTTTTTTGTCTTCTTAAAATTATTTTTCCTTAATATTTCTTTACGGCAAAATGATTGATAGCCCCTGGGACATGCAAGAATAACCTCCTTGATATACGGAGAACGTTCCAGTTCTAAAAGCACCTTCTCTATGACTAAATTTGAACCAAGCGTCCAAAACTGTTTAGGTTTATTATTAAAAGTATACTTTCTAAGCCTTAGCCCAGAACCAGCCGCCGGAACAATAGCAGTTATTTGCATGTTTCCTTTACTTTTTCAAAAAAATATGCGTAAATTTCTTTTAAATGTCCAATCTCTTTTACAGATACATTATCAAAACTTTTATGTGTAACATTATTCTTAGGAATAATAACTTCCTTAAATCCCAGGCGTGCAGCCTCTCTGATGCGTGCTTCGATTAAACGCACCTTTCTCACCTCACCGCCTAAGCCCAACTCTCCTATTACAACAGTATGAGGAGAAATACTAACCATTTTAAAACTAGAAATTATTGCCACAGCTATGGCAATGTCACTCGCTGTCTCTTGAAGACGCAGGCCGCCAACTGCTTTGACAAAAACATCATATCTATACAAATTCAAACGTAACGTTCTCTCAATGACTGCTAATAAAAGCGATATCTTATTTAACTCAATACCTAATGCGCGCCGTAGCGGATTATTAAAAGGAGTCTCATTAGTCAATGCCTGCACCTCTACTAAGAAGGGACGGTGCCCTTCGATGACAGATGCCGTAACTCTTCCCGGAGTTATTTCTTCATTCTCAGGCAGGAAAATACTTGAGGGATTTTTTATCTCCGACAAACCCTCTTTTGTCATTTCAAAAATACCTACTTCCCCGGTTGAACCAAAACGATTTTTCATCACCCTGATAATACGTAACGACTGATAACGGTCACCTTCAAAATAAACCACAGTATCAACTAAGTGCTCTAAAGACTTAGGTCCTGCCAGCATACCTTCTTTGGTAACATGCCCTATTAAAAAGAGTACAAATCCCTTCTCCTTTGCCAATTGGCATAATCTTAGCGCACTTTCTCTAACCTGGCTCAGAGTACCGGGAGGAGAAGAAATAGACGCGTCATGTATTGCTTGTACAGAATCGATAATAACGATTAAAGGTTTTATCTCATTAATATAACTTGATATCAAATCTAAATCAGACTCAGATATAACATATATATTATCCCCGTTTATACCAAGACGCTGGGAACGCTCTCTCACCTGATGCAGAGACTCCTCAGCCGAAATATATAAAACCTGCTTTGTGTTATTCTTTGCAACAGCCGAACATACTTCGAGAAGTAATGTTGACTTTCCAATGCCAGGCTCTCCCGCAAATAATATAGTGGTCTCGGGCAGGACGCCTCCTCCAAGCACCCTGTTAAGTTCTTCGCTCCCAACTGATATCCTCTCCTGCTTCTTAGCAGCAACCTTATTCAAAGGAATAATTTTTTTCTTATCTGATACATTAAGTACATTAGTTCTCCCCGATGAGGCTCTCCCCTCGGATATAAAAATTTCCTCAAAAGTATTCCATAAACCGCATTGCGGGCACTTGCCAAGCCATTGGACAGATTCATACCCGCATTCAGTACAACAATAAGAAGACTTCTTCTTTACCATACCCTCTTTTTTCACTTTCTTTAAGAAAGGGTTAAAAAAACGGATTACCACAGACTATCTAAAGTTTATCCGTGTTAATCCGTTTTAACTATCTGTGTAACTATGGAAGAGAAATTAGTTTTACATATTATTTTTACAATTGAAGTAGATTAATTTTCTCTAACAAAGTAAATCCATAAAAAGTCTGTAAATTTTCTATCTAAAAAATAAGAAATTTTTTCTTATCTTCACCCTTTTTATCTTTTTTAAGCAATCTCCATGGATGAAGTTTTATTTCCCGTATAAACTCTTTCATTTCTAAATATAATTCATCACTCTTAATCAATTGCCCCAAGGTTCCTTCACCATTGTCAATTGTTTCTAAAATATTCTTAAGTTTTTCTAAAGTAACCTCCATATTAGTAAGAGCCTCGCCGATATCCTCATCCTTCTCAACAATAATTTCATTCATGTAGGCAAGGAGTTTACTCATATCAATAATCATAGAATGCAGGGCATCCCGTGTTTCTTCATCACCCATAATCGAAGTTAATTTTAAAGTAAGATTCTCAAACGATTCGGTAATCTCCACTCCTTTTTCGATAAGCTTTTCCATGGGAACAGGTGCAATTCCCTTAATACTATCGCCGTCCTGAAGAAGACGTCCTTCAGAGTTACCATCAGACATAATCTCAACATGTGCTTCACTTAAAGCATAAGTGCCTAAAATGTACACCTTGGAATCTTCTCTGATGTTCGTTCCTTCTTTTAACCATAAATCGGCAACCGCAATAGGTTTTTGGGTTTCTTTATCGTAATCAATATATATCTTATTAACTTCCCCGACAGAAACACCCGAAAGTCTAACGGGGGCTCCTTTATCCAGACCTCCCGTATACTCGAAATAGGCGTTAATGTGAAATCCTTCTCGAAGGAAATAGACACCACTAATAAAAAACACCATAACAAAAAATATACCTAACGCAAGCAAAACAAAAAAACCTACAATCATTTCTAACCTAGTTTTTTTCATCGTCTTATCCTTCTATTTGTTATGTTTGCACTCCTACCTTGATTCTGGTTATTAGTAATCGGCCCATAAGCATTTCCTGTAACAAATTGATTAACTATTGGGTTCGAAGTATTTTTTATCTCATCGGGAGTGCCAATTTCTACGATTTTCCCCTCATAAAGCATTGCTATACGATCAGCAACTTTATATGCACTTGCCATATCATGAGTCACGACGATTGATGTAACTTTAAGTTTATTATTCAAGGCTTTAATTAAATCATTAATCGCATCCGCCATAATAGGGTCAAGACCAGTGGTAGGCTCATCATAAAGAATAATTTCAGGCTCATAACAAATAGCCCGAGCCAGACCCACACGTTTTTTCATTCCGCCGCTGAGTTCAGCCGGTTTTAAATTTTCTATACCCTTTAATTCAACAAGCTCCAATTTTTCCGCAACAATCGATTCAATTTCTTCAGGACTAATATGCGTATGCTCATATAAAGAAAAACCTACATTTTCTCCTACGGTTAAAGAATCAAAAAGCGCTGCTCCTTGAAAAAGCATGCCGATTTTAAGTCTCATCATATGTAATTCTTTCTCCTGAAGAGTGGAAACATCCTGACCATTAATTATAACTTTCCCTCCATCAGGATACATTAAACCCATAATGTGTTTTAATAAAACACTCTTACCGCACCCTGAACGTCCGATAATAACTAATGTCTCACCGGCATTTACAGTGAGGTTTGTTCCCCTGAGTACATGATTGTTTTCAAAATACTTATGTAAATCGACAATATCAATCATATTTATTTTAATTTCTTATAATAATCTCTTAAGTTTACCTACCTTTATCGAATTCATCCTGCAAAACCATCGCCATCAAGTTATCTTCCGTTCTTTTTTTAGGGCAAAACAAAATAAAAAATAGCTGTAAAAAGACAGTCAGAACCAATGATTAAAATAAGTGAAGTAACAACTGAAATAGTTGTTGCAAGTCCTACTCCTTCGGCCCCTCCCTGTGTTTTAAATCCCCTATAACATCCTACCAATGCAATTATCCCGCCAAATGCAAACGACTTTGAAAGACCGGTCATAATATCCTTAAATACTAATACATCAAAACTATCATGTATGTAGAGACTTGATGAAATTCCTAGTTTAAAGACTGCAACAACGTAACCTCCGAATATACCTACAAAATCAGCATAGACCGTAAGCAGCGGCAGCATAAGTACAGCAGCAATAAAACGAGGAACAGCAAGATATCTTATAGGATCTGTACCTAATGAAACTAATGCGTCTATCTGTTCCGTGACTTTCATTGTCCCGAGTTCTGCGGTAATTGAAGCTCCCACTTTACCAGCAACCACCATAGCGGTTAATACAGGACCCAATTCACGAGTCATTGATAAGGAAACCAGACCCGCAGTGTATCTAATCGCATTAAACATACGCAGCTGATATGCAGACTGAAGCGCTAAAACCATGCCGGTAAAAAGTGCCGTCAAAAAGACCAGGGGAAGGGAAGTCACGCCAATTTTTTTCATCTGATCGAATATATGAGATCTTCTCCAGGGCGCAGTAAACAAAGACACCACAGTCTGCATGAGAAGGATTGAAAGACCTCCGGCATCCTGAAACACTTCAAGACTTTTTGCACCAAACGAAACAAGCCAGTATTTGAGAAAAACAATTCTTTTTTTATATCTAAACTGCATTTTTTTAAAAGGTTACCTTATGTTTTAGACTTACAATTTCATCATCTTCGTCTTCTTCAAAGGAAATACTTATACGTTTATCTTTACGGTAATCATATTCCAAACTAACCTCTCCCTGCCCCTCTCTTTTCTCTCCCTCATCATGTTGTATTACGCCGCGCACATTAAGATTAATATTCTCCATTAACGGCTTCTTTAAAGTTATCGTCTCATCGGCAATATTTTTGCTCAAATCCCATCCGCGCCAAAGAATAAGCTTTTCACTCGATTCTAAATAAATATCGTGAAAAATATTCTTTTTTGTAAAATCAACCCGGCCTACTAAATAAAAAACATTTTCTGAACGATAAACTTTCGAATCTTTCAGGTCAAGCATATAACGGCCGCCCGAAAAATTAACAGTAATTTTTTTGAAATCAAACTGCTTAAAGCGTCCTTCCCCGCTTCTAAGGTAACCTTCAACCTGTGGATTACCGGCAGGACCCTGTATTTGAACACGCCCTTCAATAACTCCTGCGATCTCCTTCGGCATAACTATACCCCCGAAGGAATCACAGTTCTCGAGATTAAGGTCTCTGACATTTAATTTAATATCAACAGGACATTTATTCTCGAAACTCACGTCCCCTGTTATCTGGTAAACATCACTCCATGAAAAATCGATATTGCTCATTTTATCGGGCGATATTGTAAAAGTACCCTTAAAATCCTTGAGGGGCATATAATTAAAAATCATGTAATCAGTTTCAATAGTACCGTTTAATACCATACGTTCTTCTCTCCAAAAAGAAATATCAGGTTCAAGTTCAAGGTGACCGACCATAACTAAGTCATACCCTAAAAATGAAACATGATTTAGGCTCATGTCTAATTTAATATCATACCCTTCATGAACCAGCTTACAACTAACCTCCTGTTTTTCTTTGCGGAATGTGATTGAATAAATACCTTGATTAAGAAGAAAATCTCCATCAGAAATATATTCATTATTAACCCTCACATTACGAGTCATAAAACCCTCTTCTTTAAATATAATATCGCCTATGTATGAATAATTATAATGTGAGATATTAAAGCCACCTTTGATTTTTAAATCATTCTCTCGTCCGAATATGACTGCTTCAGAAGTAATATATTTTGTTTTCGTGGTAAATTTTAAATCTATAATCGGCTGTGAGCTATAATCCCTTATTGTTCCTTCGAGATTAAAAGGTATATTCTGGATATAAAATGAAACGTCACGTATTGTTATTACATCATTGTCAACATGTACTGATCCTCGCATTCCTTTAATCGGGACAAAAGAAGGTGATGTAATTGAAATATTATTTAAAAGAACATTAAGATCACAAGCCCCTTGCTTGCGATCGAATTTGCCTGTTAACTTTATTCCTCCATGCAAATCACCGCCTCCTTTTCCCTCAAAATCCAATGATAAGGCCTCTAACCCATGCGGGCTAACAAATCCATCTATGCCTTCTACTAAAAACTCGGTTTTGATTCCCGGCATAGAATATGTTATTTTGCCGTCACGAATCTCAAGCAAAATACTTCCCTTTTCATAAAATAAATTATGAGCTAAAAGGGTATGAGGAATTTTAAATTTATTAAATTCAATAGTCGGCGTATCTAAGTAAATCTTATTCGGAGGAATAAGATTCGTTTTAAAAAAAGAAAAAATATTATATTTGAAAATTATTTTCTTTATATTAATAAGATAGAAAAAATTATTTGATAAACGTTGATTTATTCTTAATCCACTCAACGCAATATACTTCAGCAGGCCTACTTTTATATTTTCAACCTTAATGTGAGCATCAAAAAGCTCCCCGACTTTCTCCTCAGCAAATTGTTTAAAGTCGGAAGAAATTACACTCTTCCTGAAACTCCTATAGAAATTAACTATCAGGATTTTAACAATTACTATTATGCACTTTTAAATCGTGGCTACGGCAA
>CAZLCT010000030.1:0-25148 GCA_964558015.1 uncultured bacterium
GAAGTTTTAGAATTAAATACTTCTGAAGTATTTGCAATGATCGATGAATTTGCAAAATTAGGCACAAAATGGATATCTTTTACAGGCGGTGAGCCTCTTTTACGTGATGACTTGGGTGAAATTGTTAAATATGCTATAGATAAAGGTATTTATGTTGGTGTAAATTCTAACGGTAGTTTAGTGCCAGAAAAAATTAATTCCTTGAAGGGAGTAAGTAGAATAAAATTAAGTTTGGATGGACCGCAGTCCATTAATGATTATATAAGAGGAAGAGGCTCATATGATAAGGTTATTGAGGCAATCGAAAAATGTAAGATGAATAATATCCCAGTTTGCATAGAATGTGTAATTACAAAGCACAATTTGAATTCACTTGATTATATTTTGGTTCTTGCTGCTAAGTTGAATATAAAGGTATTGTTTCAACCAACTACTAAAAGACTACTTTGGTCTAAGGATATAAATTTTCTAGCTGCTTCTTCTGAGGATTATAAAACGTCAATTAAATATCTAATAGGTGAAAAAAAAAGAGGAGCACCTATATATAATTCGCTAGAAGGATTAAAACATATTTATCATTGGCCTGAGCCAAGAAGAATATTTTGTAGTGCGGGACTTTTGAGTTTTGATGTGGAGCCGGATGGCACTATTTTAGCCTGTGATAGAGCAGGGAGAGGGTTATCAAGGAAAAAAGATGAGAATATAAATGTTAAAAGTGTGATTGATCAGATAGAACCTATTATGAATTGTAGACAATGTTGGTGTAGTTCTTTAGTGGAATTTAATTTAATAACATCATTTAATATTAAGGCCATAGTCAATTATATAAAGGTGTCTAAGAATACATAAAAGTATTCACTTATCCTTTAAATAGTGGACAACAAAAAAATAATAAATTATTTTAGAGAATAAGAATATGAAAGTTGTATTTGCACATTATGGACGAGAACACCTAGGCATACAATACTTATCGTCTGTACTTAAGAATAATGGTTGTTCGGTGGAGCTTGTGTGTGATACAGGTTTATTCAGCAGAGAAGATAATGTATTTTATATGAATTATCTAAATAAAGTATTCTACAATCAAAATGTTATTAAAGAGATTATAGAAACTGATCCTGATTTAATAGCTTTCTCACCTTATACTACCACCTATCAATGGGCGAGTCATATAGCAGAAGAAGTTAAAAAATATATTAATGTCCCGATTGTTTTTGGGGGTATTCATGCAACTCTTGTCCCAGAGGATGTTATTAAAAATGATTTTGTTGATTTTGTATTAATTGGAGAATCTGATTACGCTATTCTAGAGTTAGTCGAATCATTAAATAAAAAAAATCTTTTAGAAAAAATAAAAAATCTATGTTTTAAGAAAGATAGAAAAATCGTTAGAAATGAAATAAGGCCACCAATCGAGAATCTTGATTCGTTGCCGTTTCCCGACAAAGAATTATTTAAAAAATATATTCGATTTAAAGATGATTATATGATTATGACATCCAGGGGGTGTATATTGAATTGTACTTATTGTTGCGAAAGTTATTTAAATAAAGTATATAAAGGGCATTATTATAGAAGACGAAGTGCGAATAATGTCATAGATGAGTTAAAAATAATGAAAGCAAGGTATGATTTTAAAGAAGTAATGTTTTTTGATAGTATTTTTTTTACTGATGGCCGTTGGCTTCAAGAATTTTTACCTATGTATAAACAGGAAATTTCAGTGCCTTTTAGATGTACAGGTCATGTGACATATTTTAACAGTCAAATAGCCAGGATTATGAAAGAATCAGGTTGTTATTGCATAGATTTTGGGGTGCAAACATTTAATCAAAACATTAGAAGGAATATATTGCACAGATTTGAGACAAATGAACAAATAAAAGAGGCATTCAATATTTGTGATAAATTTAAACTCAGATATGATGTGGACTTGATGATTGGTATTCCTGGTGCCAGGATAGATGATTATTTACAAACAGTAAATTTTATGATGAGTTTTAAATATTTAAATAGGTTAAAATGTTATTATTTATCATATTTCCCTTGTACCAATATAATCGAAAAGGCTGAAAAAATGGGGATTTTAAACGACAAACATATAGAGCATATAAATGCAGGGAAAATAGGGGATTGGTTTCATGTCAATTATAATAAAGATACGAAGACCAGTGATGTTTTTACTAAAATATATAAGATATATCCTCTTATTCCAAAATACATTAGAAGGAAGATAGTAGAAAAGAATTACTATAAATATTTTTACAAAGTTCCAAAGTCATTAATCGTATTATTGCAATTATTAATTGGATTAAAGAATCGTGATTATCGTTTTGCAATTTATATAAACAATTATTTTCATAATTTTATAAAGAAATTTAAATCATTATTTAAAACTACCAAATATGTTAATGATGTCTATAAGGTAAAATTGTGAATATCCAAATTAGATTTATACACAGATATGCAAAATATATTCGTCTTCTTAGGGGAGTTTTATTCAGGAAACCGCTTTTGATTTTACGAATTATATCTAATTATTTCAGAATATTCGTGCTAAAACAGAGAATAGTTAGAAAAGTGGAAATGGGTGTTACATTTAAATGCCAGTGTAATTGTGCAAAATGTTCATCGGTATTTATGGAAGATCCTGCAAAGGATAAATTAACTATAAAAGAAATAGAAAAAGTTGCAAATGATATTATTAATTTAGGTGCAATACATATAAATTTAACAGGAGGGGAGCCTCTATTAGAAAAAGACATATTTGAAATAATTAAATGTTTTAATCCGAATAAAACTTTAATAACAATTAATACTAACGGTGTATTATTAAATGAGGATTTAATTGATAGATTAGAAAAGGCAGGCGTGGACATTATAAAAATCAGTATCGATAGTCCGATAGAGGAAGAACATGATGAATCGAGAGGATACAAAGGTTGTTTTAGGAAAGCAATGGAATCATTAGATTATATTAAGCGGAAGAAAGGAATATTAGGACAAATATCTACGGTATGCATTAAGGAAAATTTGAATTCCGATAGAATATGGAAATTAGTTGATATGGCAAAAGAGTATGACGTTTTATTGGGGCTTACTATCCCTGCTGCTTCCGGAAAATGGGTTAACAGTCAAAGCATATTAATAGGTGAAAAAGAGAGAGAAGCTTTGCGTAAATTAATTAGAGTACCGCATGTGATACGTGATACTGATGAAGCCTACCTGAGACGTAATTGTCCGGCAGGTTCTGAGGAATTTTATCTAACATGTTATGGGGACATAATACCATGTCCGCTCATTCAGATTTCATTCGGAAATGTAAAAAATGAAAATGTTAAAAGAATATGGGAAAGGATGTCTTGCTTCGAAGAATTTAAAAATAAGAAAGTCAGAGGATGCTTAGCAGGAGAGAGCCAAGAGTTTATTTGTAGATATCTTGAGCCGTTAAAGAATGTTAAAAAATTACCCATCAAAATAGAAGATCATCCCGCGTCGAAAAAAATATAAAATATATTCTCCGGGCTCTATAAAATTTATTAATTCTTAAAATTTTCTTATGATAGATGAGAAGGTTGTTGATAATGTTGTTGCATTGCTGTTAGAAGCGGAAAGTGTTTTATTTATTACTGGTGCCGGTATTTCTGCTGAGTCTGGTTTGCCTACATACCGTGGTATAGGAGGGCTTTATGAGGAGGCTATAACTGAGGAAGGTTTGAGTATTGAAGAGGCTCTTGCAGGCTCTACAATGAAAGAAAGGCCTGATATAACATGGAAGCATCTTTATCAATTGGAAGAGAATTGCCGTAAAGCAAGTTATAACCGGGCGCACGAAATAATTGCTGAAATGGAACGAGAATTTAAACGTGTTTGGGTTTTGACACAAAATGTTGACGGATTCCATTACGCTGCAGGCTCAAAGAATATTATTGATATACATGGTGATATGCATAATCTCAGATGTACTCAATGTGATTTCCGTACAACCGTTTCTGATTATTCAAATCTTGATGTGCCGCCGCTTTGTCCCGAATGCCGTAGTATTGTACGTCCTGAGGTAGTCCTTTTTGGTGAAATGTTACCTGTTGAGAAACTCGAGATACTCGAGCGTGAGTTAGATAAAGGATTCGATCTTGTATTTTCTGTAGGTACCACAAGTGTATTCCCTTATATAGCACAACCAGTTATTATTGCAAAGTATAATGGTATACCGACCATTGAAATTAATCCGGGATTAACGGAAATATCACAAATGGTTGATATAAAAATACCTGCAGGTGCTTGTGAGACCTTTGAGTTATTATGGAATCGATATCATGAAAGGTAATAATAATTATTATTCTCCGTGTTGGCATTGCTTACCTTAATATGATAGAATTGGGTTCTTTATAAAAAAGAGAAAAATAAATTTACGCCTAAAATTTAGGTAGTGTCAAAAATAACATGAAAACTCAAATTTCAAATACTACAAAACTCAAAATAAGTCCAAAAATCCAAATTCAAAGGAAGCGGCTACGACGTAGGAGGATGTGCTAGTGCCGCGATGACGGATACGGATATCCTAATGCCGAGTGCGTCACGGATGACAAAGCACACGGCCTCATGGATGGGAATGAGCGGCGAGCTATGAGCGAGATATTTTGGATTTTTGATTTTAGATTTATTTGGTAATATTTGTGGTATTTAGATTTTGAGATTATAGCTTTTGACAATACGAAAATTTAAAAAAGGAGTATGTATGAAAAAAGTTGTTTTATTGCGGCATGGTGAAAGTGTCTGGAACAAGGAAAATAAATTCACCGGTTGGACTGATGTTGATCTTTCCGAGAAGGGTATAACTGAAGCACAAAATTCAGGTGAAGTTTTAAAAAAAGAAGGTTATATTTTCGATGTTGCATTTACTTCTGTCTTAAGAAGAGCAATTTGGACTTTATGGATGGTGCTTGATATTATGGATCTTATGTGGATTCCTGTATATAGGTCTTGGCGGCTGAATGAGCGTCATTATGGAGCATTGCAAGGGTTAAGTAAATCTGAAATGGCTGCCAAATATGGAGATGATCAAGTGCTGATATGGAGGAGAAGTTATGACACACAACCTCCGGCACTTGAGAAAACTGATAAGAGATATCCAGGCCATGATCCACGATATCATGATTTAGGGGAGAATGAAGTCCCGTGTACAGAATGTTTAAAAGATACTGTTGCAAGATTCCTGCCCTATTGGCATGAGGTTATTGCACCGACTATAAAGGAAGGCAAGCGCGTTATAATTGCTGCGCATGGAAATAGTTTACGTGCTTTGGTTAAGTATCTAGATGATATGTCTGATGAAGCAATAGTTAAATTAAACATACCTACGGGAATTCCGCTTATTTATGAACTGGATGATAATCTGAAACCTATAAAACATTATTATCTTGGTGATCCGGAAACCGTAAAAAAGGCTATGGAATCTGTAGCAAAGCAGGGTAAGGCGAAAAAATAATATATAGATAATATTAAATTAATTTTATGCAAAGCACTGTTTACTTTGTAAATGCTAGAGCTAGGAACCCTAGACAAAACTACATTAAAAAAATCCATTCCTTATTTGAATCAGCAGGATTTGGTAATTTAATTAGTAAAGATGACTTAACTGCTATAAAGGTTCATTTTGGGGAAAAAGGTTCGACTAGTTTTGTTAAGCCGATTTATGTCCGTGAAATAGTGGATATGATCAAACAAAAGCAGGCAAAACCTTTTATAACTGATACTAATACTTTGTATTCTGGGAGTCGTTTTAACGCAGTTGATCATACACAAACGGCAATTGAGCATGGATTTGATTATGCTGTAGTGGGTGCCCCTGTAATTATTGCAGACGGGATTAAGAGTCAGAATGTTAGAGAGGTTAAAGTTGGTTTAAAGCATTTCAATGCTATAAAAATTGCTTCTAATATTGCAGAAGCTGACAGTATGATAATGGTAAGTCATTTTAAGGGGCATGAACTCAGTGGCTTTGGCGGTGCAATAAAAAACCTTGCTATGGGCTGTGCGCCTGCCCAAGGCAAAAAAGAACAGCACAGGCCCGGTATTTTTGTTATCGAGAAAAAATGCATCAGCTGCGGTAAATGCATTGAGGTATGTCCTGTTTCTGCAATAAATTTTTATAATAAAAAGGCAAAAATTAATCGTGAGGTTTGCACAGGTTGCGGGGAATGTATGACGATTTGCCCATCTCATGCCATAGAATTTGATTGGAATACGGAACTTGTACCGTTTATCGAACGTATGGTAGAGTACGCGTACGGGATTGTACAAAATAAAAAGGGTAAAGCCGGATTTATTAATTTTTTATTGGATATTGTTCCTGATTGTGATTGTGTTCCATGGTCTGACGCTCCTGTTGTACCTGATATTGGCATTCTTGCCTCAACTGATCCTGTTGCCATTGATAAAGCAAGTTATGATCTTGTTAAAAAAGAAGCAGGGATTGAGAATACGCATTTAAAAGCTAATTTAAAATCCGGAGAAGATAAATTTAAAGGTGTTTGGGATAAGACTGATAGTCTGCTGCAAATTAATTATGCTGAAGAAATAGGGCTTGGCACAAGTTCATACAAACTTATTGAATTATAGTATGCAACATTTTAGAAAACTTTATATTTACTTAATTATTCTTCTTTTTCTGCCATCTTGTACATCTGTAACAACTCCGCCTGTGAGTGTACAACCAACACCTCCTATAACGACAACGCCGTTGCTGCCCGTTGTTCCTCCGCTGAGAAATAATGTTTATCATACAGTGGGGCCGTTAGAGACAGTATGGCGATTAAGTAAGATGTATGATGTGAGTGTTGATTCAATAATCAGGGCTAATAATTTACCCTCAGATAGTTCTATTCAGAAGGGACAAAAGCTTTTAATACCAAATGCAGCCCCACTGAGGCCCATTATACCATTATATTCATCCCCGAAATGGAGATACATTATAATTCATCACAGTGCTACTGAAGTTGGCAATGCTTTGAGATTTGATGATGCGCATAATAGAAGAGGATGGGAAGGTTTAGGGTATCATTTTGTAATTGATAACGGAACTGAGGGGAAACAGGACGGACAGATTGAAGTATCCCCTAGATGGATAAAACAGCGTGATGGCGCACATTGCAAAGCGTCAAATATGAATTTGAAGTCAATAGGTATTTGTCTTGTGGGTAATTTTAATTATGAGAAGGTCACAAGGAAACAAATGGATTCAGCTGTTTATTTAGTCAATAAACTTAGGAAATTTTACGGTATCCCAAAGGGTAGAATATTAGGTCATGGTCAGGTTAAAGGAGCCTGTACTGATTGTCCGGGTAAAAAATTTCCATGGGATGAATTTATGTCAAAACTTTAAATTGTCAGAGAGTATATATGAAAAATATGAAACAAATATCTAAAAAAGTTCATAGCTCAATGGAAGATGTATATATACATGTGGATACAACAAAATCATCATTCAAGAAAGAAAAAAAGAAAATACTTAATACACCTATAAAACAGATTGATATTGTTAAGTCTAAATCTTTAGTTGATTTTGTGGATTCTTTTAAACACATGTCCATTCAGGCAAGGCGGATTGGTGAATGTGCTTCTGTATATGAAAATATGCTTACTGACAGGAGACGTCCTACAATATTTCTTGGAATTGCAGGCCCGTTAATAGCAGGCGGCTTAAGAAAAGTAATTCGTGATATGATTGAATATGGTATTGTTGATGTAGTGGTTTCTACAGGTGCAATTCTTTATCAGGACCTTTTTCAGACGTTTGGTTATAAACACTATAAAGGATCCCCTAATGCAGATGATGCATATTTAAGGAAACATTTAATTAATAGGATTTATGATACTTATGTTGATGATGAAAAGTTCGTCAAACTTGATACATGGGTTGGTAGGTTTGCCGAGTCATTGGAAGCACGCACTTATTCATCGCGCGAATTTTTGTATAAGCTTGGTAAGTTTATAAATGATCCAGATTCAATACTGGGGACTGCTGCAAGGAGGGGTGTGCCTGTATTTTCACCCGCATTGAATGATTCAAGTATAGGTATCGGATTAACCGACTATTATCATATAATGAAAAAAAAGAAGTCTGATAATAAGTTTTTGATTGATCCTATTCGTGATAATTATGAAATAACGCAGATTGTTGTAAAATCAAAAGCAACAAGTGCAATTTATGTGGCCGGAGGTGTTCCTAAAAATTATATTAACGATTCTGTTGTTATGGGATATATTTTCAGGAAAGTGACAGGAGGACATATATATGCATTCCAGGTAACTACTGATGCACCTCACTGGGGGGGCTTAAGTGGAAGCACTCTGGATGAGGGGAAATCATGGGGTAAGGTTAATTTAAAAGCCCATCGTGCTATGGCTTTTGTTGAACCTACGGTTTCGTTACCACTTATTGTTGGTTACATCATTCAAAAAAAGGTATGGAAGAATAGAAAAAGATTATTATATTCGTGGAAAGATGATATTTTAACTGGTATAAAGCCCGGCAGAAAGGTTAATATTATTAGGTAAAATTCAAATGAAGAATGTCAAACATAAAGACGGTAATAGATTGAAGGGGAAGGTAGCTATTATTTTTGGCGGCAACGGGGATATAGGCGGTGCTATTGCACAGGGATTTTGCCGGCAGGGGGCTACTGTTATTCCTACAGGACGTAATAAAAAAAGATTGAGCGCTATACTTAAGAAACTTAAAGAAATGGGAAATGGTTGGAATGAGTCTGTACCTGTTGATATAAGAAAATCAGCTCAGATAAAAAATATTTGCAGGAAAGTTTTAAAACGGTATAAAAAGATTGATTGCATGGTCTGTGCCTCAGGTATTTATTATAATAAATCTGCTGATAAAGTTACTAAAAAAGAATGGGATGATGTTATTGAGACAAATTTAACTGGTATGTTTACAGCATGCCAGGTAGTTGGAAATATAATGCTGAAGCAGGGTGATGGTAACATAATTACAATTGGCTCCTTAGGATCTTTTGTCGCAATGAGCAATACGGTGGCGTATTCAGTGAGTAAAGCAGGTGCGGTTGCTTTAACAAAAGCACTTTCAGCTGAATGGTCATCTAGAGGAGTCCGTGTAAACACACTTATTCCAGGAGTGTTTCCGACCCGCCTCAATAAAAGGGCACTGCGCATTAGAGGAAGGGTGCAGAATATATTACGTGGTATTCCATTACGCAGGCTTGGTACACTTGATGAATTAGTAGGTGCTGCTGTTTTTCTCGCCTCAGATGAAGCACAATATGTTACAGGAATTTCTCTTCCTGTCGATGGTGGCTTTCTTTCATATTCAGGCTATTAATTTAATGATGATATTGATGGCTCATTCAGAGGTAAATCAACAACATTAGGATGGTGATCTGAAATGGGTTTGTAAAGATTAGTATTTAGTTCTTCTAAGGTTTCACCAAAGTGGGGGGCCAAGCGGTATCGGTATTGTGTTTGTGAAGAATCGGTTAAATATGATTTAACGAAAATCCAATCAAGCCTATATTTTCCTATTACAGGTCCCAGGGGACGTTTGAGATTGAAAGTGGTTTTAAATCCTTTAAAGTCCCTTTGATTTGAATTGCTTAATGTTCCTTCTTTGCCGAACATTGAGCGATTGGCATCCCCCCGGAAATCAAATTTTCCTCCGTCTGAAAACCGAAAATCGTAGATAATGGTAAAAAGTTCTTTTAGTGCATTTGGAGCTAAAATAGGAATATGCGATGCGAGCGGATTGTCATAGTTTTTAGTAACGTTAGATACCCCTCGTAAAGAATTAATAATGAGCCCATTCGGAGAAAGATAACTAACGGCTGCAGAGAACCATGTGGTTGGGTTAGTTAGTGTCCTTTTAACCGTACGTTTTAATGAGGTCGGACTTAAATCTGTGGTTGCGGAATTAAAATCTCCTACTAGTATTACCGGATTTTCAATGTTCTTAATATATGTAAGAATTTCTGAAATTTGCCTCTCGCGTTCTTTCGGTAAACACTTTATTTCAAGATGAACATTTATGATTGTGAGGGTTTCATCAGGAATTCCCGGCACGTGAAGGTCAACCCTAAAGAAATGTCTTCCACCAACCTTGACTTCTCTTGTCATTTCGTTTTTAAATACCATTTTGGAACCGATTCTCCTTGAGACTTCAAGAAAGGATGTTTTTTTCTTTTCATTGTTATACCAATCATATGCTTGGTTGGTTAAGGGAAAGACCTCAACATATTTTATAGGATAACGGGATAAGACAGCGCTTCCGAAAACACCTTTATATTTTTCCGGGTCAACATTAAAATATGAAGTTGCTTCTTTGTCAATGTCCCCTTCATAAAAAAATATCTTTTCCAATCCGAGCAAAACAGGATCTACTTCAAGATATTGTGGAGCAAATACGTAATTCATATTAAGAGCTTTTGCAAGTTCTCGGGAAGCATCTATGTATCCGGAACGTTTCACGCCGACTTCCATCTCTTGCAGTACAATAATGTCTGCTGTGCGTAATCGCTCACGCTGGCGAATTATTGTTTGATAATCTATTGAATAAGGGTACACTTTTTTGGTATTTATTAACTTTTTAAATTTATCTTCTGAAGTAAAGGCAATAATTGCATCGTCAAGAAAAATAGATTTTTCGATGTTCCAGCTCGCAAGACGGATAATCGGTGTGTTTAGATTTATATTAACAGGCTTCATTGGCTTTATTCCATTATAATATGCAGTATTATCTATAATGGGGGTTCTTAAGAAATTATTGTATTTAACCGTTATGTTTTCGTCTGAATTTGGATTTATTGATAATGATTGCAATTCTTCAAATGTTAAAAAATCTGTATTTTGTTGTCTTATAATATAAGGAAGAGGGGCAGTATTTTCGGATATGCAGGGATTTGCTAATAAAAGACTGACAATAAATAACGCCAGTATATATTTAATATGTTTCATTACAATTCATATAAAAATTAAGTTGATGATTAAAATGTTATAATAGATAAACAAGTGAAACATTCGTATTATATAAAAAACCGTAATCAATTGTTAGATATTTTGTTATAATATTTGAAATAATGTTGTTAAAAATTAACTAAAAAAGGGCTAAATCAGGCGGTAATATGGTTAATGAAACTTACAATTTACAGTCAATAGGTATTGGTGTTTTATATCTCTTACTTATAATGTCTATTGGTTTTATACTTTCCAATAGAAAATTAATCAATAAAAGCGGCTGTGACGGATTAAGTCATATATTGTTATGGATATGTTTTCCGGCTCTTATTTTAATAAAAATAACTACTTCTTTTTCACCAACAACAAGCCAAGGCTGGTGGATTCTGCCCATATCATCAATCATAATGTGTTTTTGTGGAATGGGTATTGGGTTTATTCTACTCAAGACCCTAAAAGGATTTAATGCACCCCGTGAATTTATTATTTCTTCCGGTTTCCAGAATTGCGGGTATCTTCCTATGTCATTGGTTGCATTTGTTTTTTCCGCTGAAGCTTCAAATATCAGGCTTGTGTATATTTTTCTTTTTATTATTGGATTTAATATGACATTATGGTCTTTTGGGTTTGGATACCTTAAAAATGATTTTCTTAAAAATTTCAAATTATCAACTGTTATAACACCGCCGGTTGTCAGTACGGTTGTGGCTATTATTTTGGTGCTTTTATTTGGAAATAATTGGATGCCGAATATTATCTCAGAACCATTAAGGCTTATTGGAAATTCAAGCTTTCCTCTTTCACTAATTTTGCTTGGAGCGATTCTTGCTGAGCATAGAGGTTATCGATTGCCTCATATAAGTGCTTTAGGGTGTTGCATTTTAGCTAAGCTTATCATTCTTCCTCTTGTTACAATATTTGTTATTCAGTTTCTTCCTATAAGTGAGATGTATAAATTTATTATTTTTCTGCAATCCACAATGCCGACCGCTGTATCATTGGTAATTATTGGGTCTCAGGCTAAGGCTGACAATAACTTTTTTAGCGGGGTTATACTATATTCTCACATTTGTGCTGTTATTACTGTACCTGTATGGTTGATGATTTTTAATAAGATATATCAATGATGAGGGGTAGTATTCAAATGATAAAACGCAAAATAGCTTTAGTTAAAGTTTATTTTAATATGCATTCAGCTATTAAAAGCAGAGAGGAAAGTCAAAAAGTAATTAGACGTCAGAGCCAAAGTTATCCACCTTTGGGTTTATGTTATATCGATTCATATTTAAATTCAAAGGGTATTACCAATGTAGAAATCATTGATTGTGTTGAAAGAAAATACACAAGTATAATGTGCTCAGAATATATAGTTAAGAATGGTTTTGATATCGTAGGTATTTCTTTAAACTCATTTTTACTTAAAGAAGCAGGCATTCTAATCAGGGAAATAAAAAGGAGAAAAAAGAAAATTATAATTGTCCTAGGAGGGGTTCATGTTACATATCACCCTCAAATAGTAAAGATACTAAAAGCCGATTACGGTATAAGAGGTGATGGAGAAAATAGTTTTTACGAGTTTTTGGTAAATTTTAATCATAATATAGAAGGTTTAGTTTATATTGAGAACGACAAAGTTAAGTATAATAAATCTGCTATAGCAGAAGACTTAAATAAGTTGGCATTTCCATCAATTATTCCTCATGAGTATAAATTTCCTATTTGTAATAAAAGAACTTATACTATGATTTCATCAAGAGGATGTCCTCACGATTGTATATTTTGCGGGTTGCCACATAAAAGAGAATATAGATCAAGAACTGCTGAAAATATTTTTAGTGAAATGGAATATTTGCAAAAAAACGGTTTTGAATATATTGATTTTAAAGATGACTGTTTTGCTATTAATAGGAAACAAGCAATGATATTGTGTGATCTGATAATAAATAGTGATTTGAGAATTGAATGGGGCATGGAAACAAGAGCGGATTTAATTGATTATGATTTGCTAAAATCGTTTAAAAAAGCTGGGTGTAATAATTTAAAATTTGGCGTAGAAAGCGGAGTTGAAAGAATAAGAAATGTAATAATAAACAAAAGTATATCCGACAAGGTGATTTTTGATGTAGTAAATGGTGTAAAGAGCTAGAGATTAAAGTTGTTTGTTATATTATATTTGGTACTCCTAAAGAGAGCTTAAATGATATGCAGGAGTCTATTAGATTTATAAAAAAACTTGATCCTGACTATATTGATGTTTTATTAGCAGTGCCTATTCCAAACTCAAGATTGTTTAAAGAAGCATTAGAAGAGAAAAAAATAGTGACGATGTATGGGAAAAAATATCAAAAGAAGATTATCCAATCCCTATATATGTGCCCGATGGTGTTACGCTAAAAGAAATGACAAAATTACAAACCAAAGCATATAAGACATTTTATTTTAATTTTCATAAAATTTTAAAAGAGATTATAGAAATTAGTAGCATAAGAGATATGTTTTCTAGGTTACGAACTGCTTATAATATTTTATTTTATTACTAATATATCTAAATTAAAGTTAAAACATATAATATATGAACATTCTTTTCATTTATTCATTACAGGAAGTTCAGTCAATTAAAAAACCAATAAGAATGCAGATACAATTACAACTTGGTATCTCTTTGATATCTTCGGTCCTTAAAAAAAACAAACATGATACCCAAGTAGCGGTAATAAGTAAGGTGTTTAAGGAAAAAAATAAGAGAACAATAGATGAAAACATAAATAAATTCAGTCCAAAATTAATTTGTTACACAGCAACAAGTTGTGAATATGATTTCATTAAGGAAATTGCAGGTTATGTAAAAGCATCACATCCGAATATATATTCCTTAATAGGAGGATGTCATGTTTCATTAAACCCAGAAGGTGTTTTATCAGGGCCTTTTGATGCTTTATGTATTGGTGAAGGAGAATACCCTACACTTGAGTTAGCATCACAATTAGAAAGCGGGCGAAAACCTTCAAAAATCAAAAATTTATGGATAAAAAATGATGTTGGTATAGAAAAAAACTCTACACGTCCTTTCGTACAGGATTTGGATAGTTTACCGTTTCCTGATAGGGAAATATGGCAGCCTTGGACAAATGAACAATTAGGTTCAAAAATTCCTGTCTTATTAGGCAGGGGATGTCCTTTTGAATGCACATATTGTTGTAATGATTGCTTAAGTAAATTAGCGCAAGGTCCTTATGTCAGATTTCGCTCGCCGGATAATATTTTAGCTGAAATTAAAAGCATAATTAATAAATTTCCAACTATAAAAGAGTTTAGGCTTGAGGTTGAGTCCCTCGGGTTAAATAAAGATTGGGCCGTTGAACTATGCTCGAAATTAGAAGGTTTTAATAAAACGCTTAATGAGCCATTATCATTTGAAAGTAATTTACGGATAGTGCCTAATTCTGATTTTAAAGATTTATTTAGAGCAATGAAGCAAGCTAATTTTAAATCTATTAATATTGGCCTTGAATCAGGGAGTGATAAAGTACGCAAAAAAATATTAAAACGTATTTATAAAAATGAAGATGTTATTAATACTTGTAGTTTAGCTAAAAAATACGGTTTAAGTGTAGGGTTGTTTAATATGATAGGGATCCCGGGGGAAACCCGGGAAGATTATAAAAAGACAGTTGAAATCAATAGAGTATGTAAGCCCGATTATCATTACACAAGTATTTTTTTCCCTTATCCAGGAACAAAATTATATTCATTATGCAAAGAGATGGGATTGATAAAAGGTGATTTAAAAACAAAAATGGAGAGGAAAGAAGCTCTCCTAGATTTGCCTGATTTTAACAGGAAACAAATAAAAAAAAGTTACGTGTGGTTTGATTATTATGTTTATAAGGGATATAAACCTTTATATAAAATATTACCCAAAATATTCCTTAACGGAATCAGCTCGAATCCATCTTTATATTTATTTTTTAGAAAAATTGTACATTTACCGATTTTAAAATACATAAGATTATATTACGCTAAATCATAGGAAATTATATCATGAGAATATATCAGTAATTTTATATAATTATAATTTATTGGATGATAAATAAAAGTTCGGTATGTAGTTATAAATTCATATATTTTTTAAAAAATAACTTTTCAGTATTAGCCAAAACATGGAATTTGTTGCCTTGAAAGTGTTTAGGAAACTAATTATAGTGATGTTTTCGATATGCATTATATTGATTTTTGGTGAAATAATGGCTGGCATGTTTGCTCCCCAAAAAAACAGACTTGAACGAATACTAGATATATTAGAACAAGATTCAATGTTGTTTTGGAAGCAAAAGAAAAATCTAGATATCAAATTTGAAGGTGCGAAGGTTCATACAAATAGTTTAGGTTTGCGTAACAAGGAAGCAATGATTAAAAAGGGAAATGATGTGTTCAGGATTATTTGTCTAGGGGCTTCTCCTACGTTTGGATGGGGTGTTAAAGAAGAACAAACATATTCGTATCAGCTTGAAAATTTGCTTAAAAAAATAATTTTAAAAAACAAAAAGTTGAAATTATTAATGCAGGGGTTATTGGGTATAGTTCATATCAAGGATTAATATTCTTTAGAGAAGAAATGATAAAGTATTCTCCGGATTTAATCATAGTATCTTACGTAATTAATGATGTCGATAAACATCGTTTTTATAGAAGTAATGGAAAAATGGATATAGAATTAAAGGACAAACATGAAATATTGGTTAATATAGAGAATTTATTAGAAAAAAGTAATCTTATAAGATTGATAAAAAAAATAATTACAAAATATCAATCTGTATCGGTACGATATTTTGGAGTATGCGGTAAAAATAACTATATTATAAAGAGGAGAGTCTCTCCTGAAGATTATAGAAAAAATCTCAAATCAATTATTAATATAGCAGAAAAGAATGACATCAAAGTTATTTTACTTAAAATGCCTATAAACTTACCTTCTCCTCAAAATGTTTCTAAACTTCTGCAATTAAAATCAGATAGTCATATAGAAAAAGGTTTATTATTAGTACAAGCTAATGAATATAATAAATCTGTTGAAGAATTTAAAAAGGCTGTTGATTGTAATCCATATTCGAGTAAGGCGTTTTATTATTTAGGCGTAAGCTATGAAAAAATTAAAAGAACAAAAGAAGCTCATGGATGCTTTAAAAAAACAACAAAGATGGAACTTTATGAGTGCGCAAAGCTTGGGAAAATGTACAATGCAATTATGAAAGAGATCGCTAATGAAGAAAAAGTAGTTTTAGTTGAGATAGATATGGAATTTGATAGGTTTTATAAAAAGAATAACACCTATTTGTTTTTAGACCCTAATCATGATACGATTCATCCTAATAATGCCGGACATGCAATTATAAGTAGAGCAATTTATGAAGCAATACGCGAAAATATCATTTAAACAATTGAATTTGATTGGTAGTGAATCACAATGAAAAAGATAAAGTCACGTTTATTTATATGCATAGGAAGTTTTATTATTTTTCTTATATTACTAGAATTAGGCTTACGATTTGGTGGGTATTTGTATTTAAATATGTTACTTACAAAAGCGAAGATTGAAGAGAATGACCAACTACCATTTACAATTTTATGTATTGGAGATTCATATACTGTTGGTGGGGGAGGAAAATGGAAAGATAGTTATCCTAGGCAGTTAAAAAAAATATTATCGGATAATTATAAGAAAGAAATAAATGTTATTAATGGCGGTATTTGTGAAGCCAATTCAACACAGGCCTTACAGTATTTATCAAAATTGATTGGAGCCTATAAAATAGATTCCGTTATCCTTTTGATCGGATCTGCTAATAGATTTAATCTTGTAGGTTTTTATTCTAATAATTTTATAAATATAATAACTGGTTTACGCGTATACAAGTTAGCTAAAATATTTTTAATAAATGTTAAGGGAGAAGTTCTTAAAAGATATACAGAAAAAAATATGCGAGAAGAAAATAAAAGACGATATGATTATAATGACCTATTAGAAATTTGTGGGAATGCAGATATTTATTATAAGAGTATTGAAGAAAGATATAAAAATGAGATAAGCTTAAACCCTACAGAGACTAAAACATACTTTCAATTAGGCCAATGTTATAAAGAACAGAAGAAATTTAAAGAAGCAGAGATGTTATATGATGAAGTGCTCAAGAATGATCCTGGTAATGTAAATGCATATATAGAACTTGGAGTTTGTTATCGGCTGCAAGGAAAAGTTAAAGAAGCGGAAAAATTATACAGAAGGCTAATTGCAAATGATATTAATACGACATGGATATATTCTGAATTAGGTTTTTGCTGTCTAAAACAAAATAAATATAAAGAGGCAGAAAAATATTTCAGAAGAGCTTTAGATTTAGATCCTTATGAATTTTATATCTATGTTGATTTGGCATTCTGTTATTTTAGTCAGGGACGATACAGGGAAGCGGAGGCGAACTATAAAAAGGCATTACAATTGAGTCCTAATAATGAAGATATATATAATGATTTGGAAAAATTATATATTAGACAAGGTAATTATGCTGAAGCAATTAACGCATCACTTAAGGCTATCGAAATTGATCCGACCTGTTTTGATAACTATTATTTTTTGCTAAAAGCGTATAAATTTCAAAGCATGATTGATTCGAATTTTATCCTTCAACATTTTTATAAAATTGGAGAAAAGAATCCTCAGTTGAAAAAAAATAAAATATTTCAAAATTATATCTCATTATTTAATGATAAAAAGAAAATGGAAGATAAGATTAATAAGTGGCTTAGATGTGATCTAGAGAAAATAACGCTTTTATGCAAAAAGAATAATATTAACTTAATTGTACAAAATTATCCTTATCCTTATCACTCTGCAAATCATTTATTGAAAGAAGTTGCTACAAAATATGCATTGCCATTTGTTGATAATTATACAGTATTTGATAATTTAACTGCCAAGAATAAGAGAAAAAAATATTTTGTCGATCACGATCATTGCACAGCCGAAGGTCACAGTGTAATGGCGGAAAACATTTATAAATTATTTATTGAATTAGAAAAAAAGGGAATATCTATATGAGAAAATCCCGCTTTAAATCAAATATCGAGTTATTAAAGGAACTTTTCATGCTAATTATAATAAATAAAAAGTGGTGGCTTTTGCCACTCCTTTTACTGCTTTTATTTTTAAGTATATTTATTACGCTAAGTGGAAGTCAATCTGTACTTCCAGCAATTTATGCTTTGTTTTGATTGAGAGTATTGGATAGATGAAAAAGAATATATTATTAATTAGAACATATGTTTCTGTAGGAACCGGCGGGCCTGTTCCTCCTATGGAATTGCTTTATGTAGTTTCTCAAATAAATAAGAAACTTAATAATTACTCCTTCAAGATTATTGATATGGGTATAGGCAGTTTGTCTTATGAAGACATAAAGCGGGAGATAGAGATATTTAAGCCAGAAATTATTTTTTTAAATGCATTAATATTTGAAGCAGAAATTGTACATGATATAGCATATATTGCTAAAAATTTAAATAAACATACAATAATCATTCTTATCGGCCAGTTAGCTACTTTGGCAAAGGAATATTTAATTTATGATAATAATATTGATTTTGTAATAGTCGGAGAGCCGGAGTTGACATCGGTAGAACTTTTAGAGGCTATAGAAAATGAAATTAATTATTTAGAAATTAATGGACTTATTTATAAAAAGGATAAAAAATATGTGACTACAGAACCTCGACGTTATATTGAAAATCTTGATGATGTTTCTATTTCTATTTTTTCATGGGATTTAATAGATATAAAAGAGTACGCAAAATATTCTAATTGGAACGGGGCACTTAAAGAAGAATATTATATGCCAATTATTACTTCTCGAGGATGTCCGTTTGATTGTACATTTTGTTGCAATAGAGATATTTATGGACAAAAATTCAGGGCACGTTCACCTCAAAATGTAATTGATGAAATAAAAGTATTGCATAAAAAATATAATGTTAAAGAAATACATTTTTTTGATGTGGTATTTAATTATGATGTTGAGCGCGCAAAACAAATATGCAATTTAATTATTGATTCTGGAATGAATCTTAGCCTTGCTTTCCCACATGGTATTCGAGCAGACATAATGACGGATGAATTAATAACATTATTAAGAAAGGCAGGGGCATATAAAATAACTTATGGTGTTGAAACAGCTGTTCCTCGTTTGCAAAAATTGATAAAGAAAAATTTAGACATATCGCATGTAAATGACGTTATTAAAAAAACGGCGGATACTGGTATCATTGTAGGCGGATATTTTATGTTGGGGTTTACTTCAGAAACGCAGCAAGAAATGATACAAACAATTGATTTTGCTGTTGACTCTGATTTGGATATCGCTTCTTTTTTTAAGGTAACATCTTATAAAGATGTTATAAAAATTTATGAGTCTAGGTTTAATAAAAAAGACTCAGAGAGAAAAATGTCTTTAGATTTTAAAGATTTAGCTTACTTTTCAATAAAACGATCACATGCTCAAATCAATAATTCGGTACTTAATAATTTAATATTAAAAGCTCAGCGTAGGTTTTATTTAAATTTCAAACGTTTATTACGGGGGATAAAAAAATATCCACATAAAAATATCTATATTAAGAATATTATTAGTGTGATGGGATTAATATTACAAGGATATATTTTTAAATATTGTCAAAAAAAGTTAGTGGTAAAAAAAAATAAATAATAAAAATAATGAGACGAATTATTGCTTTTATAATATGTACAATAGCCGTTGTATTACCATATCGTTTGCGTACTATTTTTTCTGAAATACTTGGATGGATTATGCAGTTTTTATATTTATTATATTACGTCATTTTTAAATGCATCATTGATAATCTTGTAGTAGATAAAAAAGAAAAAGGTTAACATGGAAGAAATTGCGGTATTATATTCTGGAGGCACTGATTCGACGTGTGCCGCTGCTTTAATGCTACGTGAATTTGACAGGGTTCGTTTATTAACATACAGGAGATTCGGTCTTTTTTCTATAAATAATATAAAAAAAAACGTTACCTTATTAAAAGAAAAATTTGGTAAAAACAAAATTACACACACTGTTATCAAATTTGATATGTTGTTTAAATATTTATCATATAGTAATTATTTTCATTACTTGAAACGTTATAACTTTTTTTTGCTTTCAACATGTGGTTTATGTAAATTATCAATGCATATTCGCACTTTAATTTATTGTTTGGAAAATAATATAAAATATGTATGTGATGGTTCTACTAGGTATTCAGGAAATAATTATTATCCAGCACAAATGACAAAAGTTCTAGATGAAATTAAGGCAATGTATAAACAGTATAATATTGAATTTTTGACTCCTGTATATGATTTTGATGAACCTGATAATATAGAATGGTTTGATAAACTTGGTTTAAGAAAAATTCGGATATTAAATTTGAATAATGGTCAGGGCAGGGTTAATAAAACGGCGGGTGAAGTTTTATTTGATATGAAAATATTCTCCCAAAAGAATGTTAAGGGTACTATATTTGATAAAAAGATGCAAGCAAGATGTTTTCAGCTTATTTTATTCAATTTATTTTTATATTGGTATTATTTGCCTATTTATGGAGAACAGAAATATATAGATACGGCACATAAATTTTTTAAAGAAAAAATTAAAGACAGTAATTCATTTGTTGAAAAATACTTAGAAAATATTAAAAATGTAAATAATATTATTGAAGAGTGAGCTTCTAAACATTTATATTGAGACATTACAATACAGTAAGAAGAAGTTATGTTGCTGAAAAAAATCCCTAAAAGAACTGTCTTATTAAATCAAAGCGAATTTAAAGATATTTGGAAACTGGTGATTTCTCGAAGTATAAAAGATGGAGATTTAATCAGAGAGTTTGAAGATAAATTTAAGACCTTTATAGGAGTTAAAGAAGCTATTGCTGTATCATCGGGAAGGTTTGCATTATATTTAATATTGAAAAATATCGGGATGAAAAAAGGCGACGGGATAATACTCTCGGCATATAATTTTAAAGGTGTCCCAAATTCGTTGTTAGAAAATGGTTTCGCGCCAGTTTTTGTCGATGCTGATGAGAAAAGTTATCAGATTGATGCATCGAAAATAGAACAAAAAATAAATGGTAATGTGAAGGCGATAATGCTAACTCATCTTTTTGGGCAGCCTGGTGATTTGGATAAGATTCTTGATATTTCTCGAAAATACAATCTTTTTTTGATTGAAGATGCCGCTCATTCATTAGGCAGTTATTATGCAGGAAAACATACCGGTGGTTTTGGCGAAGCGGGATTTTTCAGCTTTTCTGGAAGTAAATTACTTAATACTTCTTTTGGAGGGATGGTTGTAACAGACAATAAAGAATTGGCTAATAATATACGGCAAGAATTGAATGGATATGATTTCCCTGCTTCGGCGCAATTATTACGTGAAAGAATTATTACATATATTTATGTTTTGTTAACCAAAAGATTTGTATACTCATTTACAGAATATCCAGTTACTTTACTTATGAGTTTATGTAAACAAGACCCTCTCGAAATTTATAAGTCACTTAAGAAGCGTGAGATAACTGACGAAAAAATGAAATTTACTAATTTGCAGGCAATGCTGGGCATAAAACAAATGGTTAATATGGAATCTTTAATATCAAAAAGGAGAAAAATCGCAGAAGAATTGTATAAAAGGTTGGATTCATCTATATCACTTCAATTGTTTGCAGATAAGTGCCTTCCAAACTATTTTATGATTCCTTTAAAAACTAAGGATAAATTTAAAGCTTTCAGGAAATTGCTTTTTGCAGGGATTGATACAAATCTTGCCTATGCAAATGATTGCTCTTTTATGAGTAATGGGGGTACTAGTAAAACAGCCAAATTTTTATCGGACAGTATCTTGACGTTAAATCTACCATTCGATTTAAACGAAAAGGAAATAAACCACCTTGCCCTCTCAATTAACAGTGTAAAAGAGTTACTTTATTGAATTGATAAAGAGAAGGATTATATAAATAAGGTTTAACTTATATAATATAAGATAGTTGAATAAGTTGTTATTTTCGAATTTTAAAATTAGACGACATACCTATATATTTTTGATATAATTCCTACCTTATCCGATTTTTATCAATTTATATTAAATAACAATTTGAGGTATTGTGAGTAAAGGAGTAAAGAAAAAATTTCTTGCTGTTTTTGTTGTATTCTTAGGGTGTTACTATATGCCTGTGGAGCTTTTACCATTCAGGAACCCTTTATTTGAAGCAATAGCACTCGTTAAATGGTACGCCCGTGAACATGTATTGTTATGTCTTGTGCCTGCATTTTTTATTGCAGGGGCCATATCTGTTTTTGTGAGTCAGGCGTCAGTTATTAAGTATTTTGGTTTTGAAGCAAAAAAGGTATTATCGTATAGTGTTGCTGCTGTTTCAGGAAGTATTTTAGCCGTTTGCTCTTGTACAGTCTTGCCGTTATTTTCTGGGATATATAAACGGGGTGCAGGATTAGGGCCTGCCATAGCTTTTCTTTATTCAGGACCTGCCATAAATGTATTAGCGATTATTTTTACCGCAAGAGTACTCGGCTGGCAATTTGGCCTTGCAAGGGCTCTTGGGGCTGTTGTTTTTAGTGTAATCGTAGGATTACTTATGCATATCATTTTTTTAAAAGAAGAAAAGGAAAGGCATGGTCAGGGAAATTTTACAATACCTGAAGAAGAAAATAGCAGACCTTTATGGAAGAATACTATATATTTTGCTTCAATGGTTTGTATTTTAATATTTGCCAATTGGGTAAAACCTGCTTCGTCAGATTCAACTATGTGGATGATAATATATAATTTCAAGTGGGTTATTACGGCTTTTTTTTTAATAGTGTTAGGGTTGGTTTTGGCAAAGTGGTTTAATAAAGATGAAATCAAAAAGTGGTCAACATTAAGCTGGGACTTTGCATTTCAGATATTACCATTACTTTTATTGGGTGTATTAGTTGCAGGATTCCTTCTTGGCAGAGTAGGACAAGAGGGTATAATACCATCAAGCTTCGTTGAAAGGTTGGTCGGCGGTAATTCTTTTTATGCTAATGTATTTGCTTCTGTTTTTGGTGCCTTGATGTATTTTGCTACGCTTACAGAAGTACCAATATTGCAGGGACTAATAGGTGCGGGTATGGGCAAAGGTCCTGCTTTGGCATTGTTACTAGCAGGACCTGCTCTAAGCTTGCCAAATATGCTTGTTATAAAGAGTGTAATTGGTATTAGAAAAACTGTTGCATATATTTTAATAGTTGTTATTATGGCCGCGATAAGCGGAATAATATTCGGATCTTTGGTGAAATAGAAGGGAATTTTTATGAAAGTACAGGTTTATGGAAAAGGTTGTCCCAAATGTCATGAATTAAGTAAAAACGCAGAGCAGGCAATAAAAGAGTCCGGAATCCAAACATCGGTTGAGCACATTACAGACATTAAGAAAATTACGGAGAAAGGCATCATGTTTACCCCATCGCTTGTTATTGATGAACGGATAATTAGTGAGGGTAAAATCTTGAATGTAAATGAGATTAAAAGCTATATAAAAAGTAATTAATCTATATGAAATATAATAATATTAAACATAAATGCGATAAGTGTAAAAAGAATATTAATGGTACTGAGATTTTTATTGTTGACGGTAAAACAATATGCGAATATTGTATGTATGGTAACGTTAAACCTTTTAAAATTTTTCCCATAGGTTTTGTAAAAAATAAGTTAGAACTCGACGGCTCTGATTTTGGCGTGAGGGGAGAAAATAATTTATCTTGTATAGAATTGTTAGATTCTCAGAAGCCGTTTATGTTTAAAATTGAGGAGGAGGAATATATAACCGTTGTTTATTATTTGCATAAATCAAAAGAAGTTAGATCTGTTTTTAATAGAGGCTTAGACGGCAAAAAGGTAGGTGTGTTTGCTTCAAGGACTCCTCATAGATTGTCTAGGGTAGCTATCCAAAATGTTAAGTTGGTTAAGGTGGAAGGCTCGAAACTTTATGTCGATGGTTTAGATGCAATTGATGGAAGCCCTGTTTTGGACATAAAAATGAAATGGTCTGCGTGAGAATAATTATATGTTTAATCTAAAAAAAAATTTATATTAAGGAGGTAATTATGGCAGTAGAGAAAGTCGGTGAAAAGTATAAATGCAACATTTGCGGCAACGAAGTCTCTGTGACAAAAGTAGGGGGCGGAGAGCTTGTTTGCTGCGGGCAACCTATGGAAAAGATACAAGGTTAAAAATAGTATAATTTTATAAAGGAGGTATTTATGCCGGAATTCGGAAGCCCGTTTTCAGGACTTAAAAATGATCGTAAGGTTACTAATGAAGAGTTAATTCGTGCAATAAGGTTTATGATTGCAGCTGAGTATGAAGCGATTCAGCTTTATATGCAGCTTGCCGAGTCGACTGATAACAAATTAGCCCAGGATGTGTTAAAAGACATTGCTGATGAGGAGCGTGTCCATGCCGGTGAGTTTCTAAGACTATTGAAAGAACTTGCACCGGATGAAGAAAAATTCTATAAAGAAGGTGCCGAAGAGGTTGAAGAAGAGATAGGAAAATAAAGGAAATAAAAATATGAAACGTTTATTAAATTGGCAATTTATTTTGGGCCTTTTCCTCATAGCTTTATCTGCTCTGGTTTATTTTATTCATTATTTAATTTTTAGAGATGTTCATCATATTATGATATATCTTATTGGAGATATAGCGTTTGTCTTCTTTGAGGTTTTGCTGGTGACTCTGGTTCTGCATCAGTTGTTACATTACAGGGAAAAGCGCTCTATGCTTAATAAATTAAACATGGTTATAGGAGCTTTTTTTAGTGAAGTTGGAATAGAATTATTGAAAGCATTTTCAACATTTGATAAAGACGCGTTTAAAATTACTCAAAAACTCGTTATAACGAATGATTGGTCTGAGAAGGAATTTTTAAAAATATGCAGAAGCATTAAAGACCATAGTTACCACATTGATAGCAAGAAGGGGGATTTGGAAACAATTAAAAATTTTTTAAAAGAAAAAAGAAAATTTTTATAAAATCTCCTAGAAAATCCGAACCTCCTGGAACAT
>CAZLCT010000031.1:0-25102 GCA_964558015.1 uncultured bacterium
TCATACAAAGCCCCTGAGAATAAATGAGGAAGTATCAGTAAAAAATAATATATAAAATTTAATATGCATCTTTATTAATTCAATAAACAAGTTGAATTATAAAGGACAATGAAAACACAATCTATGAGTAAATCTATAAGAATCGACAGATATGAAATTAATAAACAAAATCCGGCTTTTATTATTGCTGAGATAGGAGTTAACCATAATGGCAACGTTGATTTTGCTAAAAAACTTATTAGTGAGGCAAAAAAGTGTGGAGCTAATTGTGTAAAATTTCAGACATTTCATGCAGAGAATATAGTTACGAAAGATTCGCCAAAAGCTGACTATCAAAAAAAGACTACTAAAAGGAATGAATCCCAATTTGAAATGTTAAAACAATTGGAATTGTCTAAGGAAGATTACAAAGAAATTATTTATTATTGTAAAAAGAAGAACATATTATTTTTATCAACCCCTTATAGTATTGCAGATGTAGATTTTTTGGATAGGCTTAAAATTTGTGCATTCAAAATAGCATCATGCCAGATAGTCGAACCTTATTTTCTCAGATATATTGCTGAGAAGAAAAAACCAATAATTTTATCAACTGGAATGGCTTCTTTTGGTGAAGTTGATGAAGCAGTTAGAATAATTCGTGATGCAGGCAATGAACAAATAGTTCTTCTTCAATGTACAACGGATTACCCTTCACGTATTGAGGATTGTAATTTAAAATCTATGCAAGCAATGTCTGCTGTATTTAATACGTTAGTCGGCTATTCTGACCACACTAATGGAATTATTCCTGCTGTTGTTGCTATTGCATTGGGAGCTAAAGTAATAGAAAAGCATTTTACTTTGGATAAAAACTTGCCAGGACCTGATCATGCTGCTTCAGCTGCCCCAAAGGAATTTTATACACTTGTAAAAAATATTAGAGCAGCAGAAGCTTCATTGGGAAGCTCAATAAAAGAACCTTCCAAAATCGAAGTAAAAAATTCCCGAATTATGCGCCGATCGATTACTGCAGTTTCTAATATAAAAAAAGGATCAAAAATAGAGAGTAAAATGATTGGCTTTAAAAGGCCAAACGAAGGATTGTCCCCTAGTATGTATTCAAAAATAATTGGCAAAACCTGTCTTAAAGATATTTCGAAAGATAGCAAAATTACGTTAAAAGACATTAAATGGTAAATAAGAAGCAAAAAAATAGGGTTATTGTAATAGGAACGGGTGGACATGCACGTGTGGTTTTGTCTATTCTTTCTTATATAAATAATGTTGAAATTATAGGTTTAGCAGATAGGGATAAAGCATTTATAGGTAAATCGATTTTAGGGTATAAAATTATTACTACCTGGGATCAAGTCACGGAGTTTTTTTATAAAGGAATCAACCAGGTATCACTTGCAGTAGGTGATAATGAAGAAAGGGCACAATTATTTTACCGCTTTAAGGAAAGAGGTTTTAATATTTTAGGAGGGATTCATCCTACAGCTGTTATTGAGAAAGGTTTAAATATTAGTGAAGGTGTAATAGTTTGTGCAGGAGCTATCATTGGGACTCAAGTAAATATAGGTCCTAATTCTATTATCAATACTGGTTCAATTATTGACCACGAATGTATTATCGGAGAGCATGTACATATAGCTCCCGGATGTTCTATTGCCGGACGCGTTTCAATTAAGTCAAAGGCTTTTATTGGTATAGGATCAGTCATAAAAGAGAAAATAACAATAGGCCAAAAAACAGTAGTTGGTGCCGGATCAGTTGTTGTTAAAGATATACCCGACGAAGTTGTTGCATATGGCACTCCGGCAGAGATCAAGACCTGATATATGAATAATAATGTATTTGTTTCAACAGGTGCATTTAAAACAAAAAATTTAAATGAAATTATCAAATCGTGTCTTGATAATGGCTTTTATAATTTGGAATTAAGCTCTGGGTTAGATTATATATCGGACACATTAGAATCGATCAAACAACATAGAAATAATTCAATGCGTTATTTAATACATAATTATTTTCCTCCACCCACACAACCTTTTGTTCTTAATTTAGCAGCCGAAGAACAGGATATTTTACAAAAAAGTAGGAACCATTGTCTTAAAGCAATTGACTTATCCTTTGAATTAGGAAGTGAATTTTATAGTATTCATTCTGGATTTGCCTTTAAAGCGGAGCTACAACATCTTGGAAATAATTTTAAAAATGTTAACAGAACTTCATACGAGAAAGCTTATGAAACATTTGTGGAAAGCGTAAGAATTCTTGCTGATTATAGTAGTTCTAAAAATAAAAAGCTTGTTGTTGAGAATAATGTGATAACTCGTTTAAATCTTGTTAACGATAGAAACGTATTACTTCTTATGGTAACTGCTGATGATTTAATTCGTCTTCATAAAGATGTTTCAAAAGATAACTTAGGTTTCTTAATAGATTTAGGACATTTGAATGTTTCATCAAATACTTTAAGCTTTGATAAATTTAAGTTCATTGATCGTGTTAAAGACTATATTGTTGCTTTCCATATCAGTGATAATAATGGTGAAGAGGATCAAAATCTTCAATTTGATAATTCAGCTTGGTTTATGCCTATTTTGAAAGATCTTTCTTTTGCAACAATGATTATAGAGGCATATAAAATGGAAGCATTAAAAATACAGGAATTGATTCAAATTATTGAGCCTATATTTACGTCATGAAAGATATTAAAAGGAATTTATTGCCTATAACTGCTACGATAAAAGATGTTTTAAATACCCTTAATAAAGGAGTACAAGGTGTTGTATTTGTTGTTGATAGTGAAGGAGTAATGAAAGGTTTATTTACTGATGGTGATGCACGAAGGGCATTGTTGAATGGTGCGACATTTTCGGATTGTGTTGAAAAATACATAAATAGAAATTTTATATACGGAAGTACAACAGAAAGTTATGAAGAAAATTTAAAACTTTTATCCGAGAAGATAAGGCATCTTCCAATACTTGACGAAAAAGGAAGACCTCAAGATTTTATCTCGTGGATTGATCTATATTGGTTGCCTATTATGAAGCCTTCCCTTTATGGAAATGAAATGAGATATGTGCTTGATTGTATTAAGTCAAATTGGATTTCATCACAAGGAGAATATGTTAAACGATTTGAAAAGGACTTTTGTAATTTTTTCTCAGCTAAATATGCTTTATCAACTTCAAGTGGTACAACGGCTTTACATTTAGCGATGACTGCGCTTGGAATTGGCCCAGGAGATGAAGTTATTGTACCAAATCTTACTTTTGGTGCTTCAGCAAATGCAGTAATTCATACTGGTGCAAAGCCCGTTTTTGTGGATGTTCTAGAGGAGACATGGACAATTTCTCCATCTCAGATTGAAGAAAAGATTTCAGAAAGGACTCGTGCTATAATGCCTGTTCATTTATATGGACATCCATGTGATATAAATCCAATTATGGACATAGCCTCACGCTATAATTTATATGTAATAGAAGATTGTGCAGAAGCTCTTGGAGCACAGTATAGAAATAAACTTGTTGGGACATTCGGTGATGTTGGATGTTTTAGTTTCTTTGCAAATAAAATTATCACTACTGGTGAAGGCGGTATGGTTATTACAAAGGATAAAGAAATATATAACAAAATGTGTTTGCTTCGTGATCATGGGATGTCAAGCGATAAGCGATATTGGCATCTTGTGGCCGGATTTAATTATCGAATGACTAATTTACAAGCTGCTATTGGGTTAGCACAATTGGAACGTATTGGAGCTATTTTGAAACATCGAAGAAATATAGTACATCTTTATAATGAATATCTTAAAAAAATTGATGGAATATCTCTTCCTCCTGAAGCAATATGGGCAACCAATATATTTTGGCTTTATACCATATTAATAGATGAAGCAATAACCGGGATAAATAGAGATGAATGTGCAGCTGAGTTGGAAAAATATGGGATTGAGTCTCGTCCATTATTTTACCCTTTGCATAAACAACCACCGTATATTGAAGAAAATGGCTATTATCCAATATCTGAAAAACTCTCAGCAAGAGGACTGAGTTTACCAACAAGCAATGATATCTCTCATGATGATATTAATCGGGTATGTAGTGCTTTAAAGTCTATTATTAATCAAAAAAGATTGCAATTAATATAATAAGAAAATGATAACAGATAATCTAATACTTTGTTTTATTCCTGCACGTGGTGGATCAAAAAGAATTCCTGAAAAAAACTTACAGCTATTAAACGGTAAGCCGTTAATTTCTTACACAATTAAATCGGCTATGCAATCTCATGTATTCGACAGAATTATTGTTTCTTCAGATGATGAAAGGATTCTAAAACTTTCTCGAGAATTAATGGCCGGAATAGATCAAAGGCCTGAAAATCTATCAGATGATACAATAAAAGCTGTTGATGTAGTTATGGAGTATCTTATTCGGACAAAGGCGGAAAGGGAATTTAAATATGTTGCACTTATGTTGCCAACTTGTCCTTTTAAAACCGTTGATGATATAAAAAATGCAGTTAAGCTATTTGAAAAACAGGGCGATAGTAGCGGCTCTTTAATTACGGTTACATCTTATGATTTTCCTCCGCAATTAGCTTTAACTTTTTTAAATAAATCTTCTTGTAAGTTAGCAATGAGAGAACCTGCTCAATACCTAAAAACAACACGCAGTCAAGACATTAGTAAAACTTATCATCCCAATGGTGCACTTTATATTACGAGTATTATTAAATTTTTAAAAGAAAAAACGTTTTTTACAGAACCACTTTTTGGGTATTGTATGCCCGAAGAACGATCTTTTGATATTGATTATACATACCAATTAAAGATTGCAGATAGTTATATGAGATGGTTACAGGATGAATCTAGCTATGAAACAAAGTGTAGATTTTAAAAGTTTGCGAGAAAGAATTAGGGGGCCGGAATTCCCTGTTGTTATTCCTTTTACTGAAGATCAAGATGTTGATTTAAGTTCTCTATATTCGTATATAGACTTTTTAGTATCCAATAAAGCTCCCGTAATTTTACTTACGGTTGGAACGAGTCGTTTTAATTTGCTAACAAGCGATGAGATTAAACAGGTTAATGAGGTTGTGGTAGAAGCTATTCGTGGACGTGCTATATCTATTGTCGCTGGTCCTGGTCCGACACGTGGTTCAACAAGGGAAAATATTCAGTTTGCTCAGCATGCAGTATCAATCGGAGCAGATGCAATATTAATACTTTATCCTGAGCGTTGGTACGGTGATGAACATGTTGTCCAGTTTTTTTATGATATTACCCAAAGTGTAGATATTGGTATTATGATTCATGCATTACCTATGCGGGATGGTTTTGGAGGTGTGACTTCATTAAAGTATATAAAAACAGATGTTATTTATAGACTCATCGAGCAAAAAAATATAATTGGTATAAAAGAAGAGAGTGGTAATAGAAAAATTTTTGAAGAAATATTAAATAAATTTCATAACACACTTCCTATAATTGGAGCTGGTGGAGCAATGAGGCGATTTCTTCATGATTATACTTTAGGAGCACGATCATATCTTGTTGGTATTGGTTCTTTTAAACCAGAGTTGGCTATAAAATTTTATAATGCAGTTATTAGTGATAATGTAACTAGAGCTGAAAATATAGCAGAAAAATATGAAGATCCATATTTTGATTTTGCTGTTAGTTTGGGATGGCATCGAGCATTGAAAGAAACATTATACTTATTAAATATAATGCCTCCATTTGAAAGGCTTCCATTTAATCGTATTAACGAAATAGAACGAGAAAAATTACGTGAAGTTCTTATTAAATGTAATTGGTTGAAAAGAGGAAACGAATTTGTTTCAAACAAGAATACAAATACGTAACAAATTTATTGGCATCGATGAGCCTCCTTATATAATTGCTGAAATGGCCTGTGCCCATGATGGTGATTTTAATAAAGCCAAAGAATTGATTGATTTAGCAGCAGAGGCGGGAGTTGATGCAATACAACTGCAACCGTTTTCGTTGACTCATCAAGTCGCGCCACACCATCATCTTTATGAACTTCTTAAACACCTTGAATTTTCTCCAGATGATTGGGGAAAACTCTTTGTATATGCAAAAGATAAACATGAAATGGCAGTTTTTGCTTTTGCATATGATATTGTCAGTATGAAGCTTGCATTAAAATTTTGTATCGATGGGATAAAAATTAGTTCGGCAGATCTTTCTAATCCCGAGATGCTTGAGGAAGCTGCTCGTTCAGATTTGCCTATAACATTAGGTACGGGTGCCTCGACGATAGAGGAAGTCAAAGAAGCATTGAATTATATTCAAAACAGAGGAGGTAGAAAGGTCATACTTATGCATGGTATACAAAATTTTCCTACTCCTATTGATAGTGCACATATCAGAGGAATCAAAATTTTACAGGAGCGCTTTAATTGTCTTGTTGGATATGCGGATCATACTGAGGGAAGTAGTCCTCTGTCCAGGGTTATCGATCTTGTTGCACTTGGTATGGGGGCTGTTATTATTGAGAAACATATAACACTTGATCGTAGTAAAAAGGGTACTGATTATCAAAGTGCTCTTGATCCAAATGAATTCAAATCTTTTGTTAAAACTATTCGTGATGCCTCATATGCTTTGGGGCCTTCAAAAAGTCAACCATTAAAAGAAAACGATTTTCGTTATAGAAAGTTTCAAAAGAAATCAATTGTAGCAGCATGTTCTCTTCCGGAGGGTATGGAGATAACTCGTGATAAAGTTCAGTTTTTACGAACTCTGTCAACCGAAGGAATTTCTCCGATAGAATTTACTAATATATTAGGGAAAAAAGTATCACGAAATATTAAGAAATATGAAACCATTAATTATAAGGATTTAATATGAAAGAAGAACTTGTCAGTAAAATTAAAACACTCAAAAGAGATTATTTTTTTCAAATTGAACCAATAGATATTTTTAATGAAAATGTATTTTCATGTGTGAACATAGCACATAGTTTGCAAGGATATTGGGTCTCAGATATGATTGGGAGAAAGATTCATTCTTTTGACCAAAATTTTAAGTATAAATATAGTTTGGAACTCAATGCTTCACCCGTAGGAATTAATGAGTTGCATGATAAGATCTACATTTGTGATCCTAGAAAGAAGGCCCTTTTGTGTTATATCCCTAAGAAGTCAGAATTATGTAATATTTCGGTTAGTGAAGAGATACAAAAACCTCAGTATATTACGGAAGATTCTTCGGGAAATCTTTATATCTCTGATTTAGGATGTATTTGGAAATATAAAAATGGTTTTTTAGAAAAACTTGTAGAAATTGATAATATTTATGTACGGGGCCTAAAGGTTATTGATGAAAAAGTGTACGTTTATGATGGAAACGACCATATTTTGTACATATTAAATCTTAATGGAGAACACTTAAAACAAATATTATTTAAAGAGAATTTTATTCGAGGGAACCGATTTATAGGATTTGAAATTGATCCAACTTCTTTAATATTTTATATCTCACAAGGACAAAGTATCTATAAGTATAATCAGTATGGAGAGTTGCTATTTATAGTGGATCTAAAAAATTACTTTTCTAAAGCCGCTGATATTAAACGACTTTTTTTATCATATTTTAAAAATAATATGTGCCTCTATTTAATTAGTACTAATAAAAAATTAATATATAGAGTTTTTTTATATAAACCGTAGATTTAGAAATCTACATTAATAAATAATCGTAAAGCTATAATAAAACTAAAAATTGAATGCCCTTAAATTCAGTAGAAATTGAGTACGACGCAAAATATTTTAATAAAGCAATATTTATAATTGGCTCGGGCGAATCAGGAACTACTTTGTTACAGGGATTATTTGATGGTCACCCTAACTTAGTGGTGTTTCCAGTTGAATCTTGTTATTATCAAAACGATTTTGATCCTATTGCTTCAAAAAATTATAAAGGACATAAAAAATTTTTGGAATATTGGATAAAGGAATCTAAGTTTTCTTGGATGGCTTATGGTAGGTATACAGAACATATTATAGAAAAGCAGCGAGACTTTAGCGCAGTAAATTTTGATTTATTTCGAACTATATTGTATTCATATGATTTTAGTAAACATACACGTTTGCGGTTTTATAAAGTATTATTAGAAGCATATCGTCAGTCTTTAGGTCAATTAGTATCAGAGCTAGTCGGATTTGTCGATAAGACTCCAGTACATATGTTTGAAATTGAAAAGATAAGAAAAGACTTTTTGCATGCAAGGTTTATACATATGCTTAGAGACCCATTTGATAATTATTATGCATATAGGACAAATGAATTAAAGTTGAATCCTGAGCTGGATTTTACTTATTTATTAAAGAAATATATTGAAAGATACATTGCTCCATCATTTGAAATTGCGGATCAACATAGAAACGAATATGGAGATTATTATAAAGTTATTAGATATGAAGATCTTGTGACTAATGTGGAGGAAACGCTGGGTGTATTAACTGAGTGGGCAGAGGTTCCCTATCATAATACATTATTAACTGTTACCTTATGTGGAAGACCATCGTCAGGGAATAGCAGTTCTGGAGAACAATTTCAATCGATTTCAAATAGTCGAATAGGCCATGGGTTTAAAAATCTTACCAATGAGGAAAGAAGATATATTCATAAACGTTTGGGGAAGTTGCCAAATAAATTTGGTTATTTAACTAAGTAGTAAATTTGTAATGTAAGGACAGTTTCAAGATTGCTTGTGATATTAATAATGAATTTTATAAATATGTATTAAAATTTATAGCTTTTCCTAGATTAAATATTTTACAAAAATACTATGGAAAAAATGAAGAGTCGTCATATGGAATATAAAGAACGAGATTATACACTTGCTGGTGATAATATTTCAGAGGTGGCTTTTAAAAACGACTCTCAGGTAACTATGATGACGCTTAAAGATAAAATTACTATCATCCTTGATATTGAAAAGAACGTTCAGGTCGATAGACTTTGCTATAAAGGGCTGAATATCTGGCCATTACTTAGATTAAAGTTAAACAAAAACTTAGGGCATAACAATCAGGTATCAATTAAAAAGAATAAACATAATGAAAATTTGGAAGATGATCGTATTTTGATTATGAATCAATATAGAAAAATTTCAGAATCCTACCATAAGCTACTTGATAGATTATATCAGAAATTAAATCCGGTTTTACCTAAAGAGGTTTTATTCCTTTCATATTTTCCGAATAGATATCTATTATTTGAAGGTAAATATTATAATAAGTTTCTTGACCCTATAAAGGAATTGTTAACTCTACAAAAACAATCTTTTATGACTTTGGAAACATTTGATGAGATAAAAGAGCCGAAATATTTTGAAACGAATAAAATTAGTAAGTTGTTGATAACAGCAAAAAATCTTGGTTATTTACGAAACAAAATAAAGCACAAAGAAGAAAAAGTAAGAAAGATGGATTGTTTTTCAAGTGAATATTTAAATTTTAAGAACTATTTACATGAAATAAAAATTTTAGATTGTTTACCATCTGATGAAAAATTAATTGAAGAATTTGAAATATTTTTTGAAACTGAAAAATTGTTTGGAGAGATTTTAAAAATTATTGAGCCTAAGATTTGTTTTTTTGTTTGTTATTATACGGAATATATAATGGCCTTTATACGTGCATGCAATAAGTTAAGTATTAAATCTGTAGATGTTCAACATGGTGCCCAGAATGATTACCATTTATTTTATACCAATTGGACTAAACTACCTCTTGAAGGTTATGATACTTTGCCAAATTTTTTCTGGTGTTGGGGTGAAAAATCAGCTGAGCGTTTTACAAAATGGTCAACTAATGTAAAAGAAAACCATAAACCTATTGTTGGCAGTAACGTATGGTTATTAAAATATTTAGACTCTAATTTATTATCTCTCAAAACATGTGATACTGATGGATCATATTTGCAAAAATTAAAGGGAAAGAAGATTTTAATTACATTACAATCATCTCCGCCAACTGAATTGTTTCCTGAAATCTTGGTTGATGCAATAAACCGCTCTTCTAATAAAACAAAATGGTTAATTAGAATGCACCCTACATTTATGTATTCACAAAAACAAAAGCCTAATCGGGAAAAGTTATATGAAATTATTTCTCACAATAAATGGGATTTTAATAAAGTTGAAATTGAGAATTCATCAAAAATTCCATTATTTTATCTTTTAAAACAAATAGATTATCATATAACACAAAGTTCAACTGTTGCATATGAAGCTGAACTTTTTGATGTGCCAACAATTATTATTGGTAAATTGGGACAGGAAAATTTTTCTGATGACATAACGAAAGGTTATTTTTTCTTTGCAGATACATCTGAGGAGATTCTTGATATTATTTGTAGTAATAAAAAGACAGACCAACGACTTTCTCCATATATTGAAATTGATAAAGAAAAAGCAGAACGAGCTTTAGAGCACCTCTTAAAATAAGATTTCATATTGATTTATATAATCCAAAGTCGTCCATGATAGGAGAGAAGTGTAAGTTATGATATCAGTAGCTCAAATCGGTATAGGATATTGGGGCCCTAATCTGTTGCGCAATTTAGTTTTGCATGAATCGTGTAATGTGAAAAAGGTTATTGATATAAGCAAACAGCGATGTGAGTTTGTAAAAAAACATTATCCACATATTTACGTCGGTGAAAATTCCGATGAAATTTTTAATGATGATTCGATTGATGCTGTCATAATTGCAACGCCGGTGAGTACTCATTACGAGCTTGCTATGAGAGCATTACAGGCGGGTAAACATGTTTTAGTTGAAAAACCTATGGCAAAAACAGTTGAAGAAGTGGATGAAATAGGATTAATTGCCCAAAGAAAGAATTTAGTTGCCATGGTGGGACATACATTTCTTTATAATTCTGCTGTTCGTTATTTAAAAAGAATAATTAATGCAGGAGAACTGGGGGGGATTCGTTATATTTATAGCCAGCGGTTAAACTTAGGACGCATTCGTTCCGATGTTGATGCTTTATGGAATTTTGCTCCCCATGATATAAGCATCATTCAATATATACTTAATGATCCAGTCCCTTCTTCTGTAGTAAGGTATGGTATGGATTATGTTCAGGAGAGAGTAGAAGATGTTGTTTTTATGAATATTATATATCCGAATAAAATTATGGCACATGTTCATGTAAGTTGGCTTGACCCTCATAAGGTGCGTCGCATGACTGTTGTTGGTTCTAATAAAATGGCTGTTTATGATGATATTGCCGAGAATAAAATTGCCATTTACGATAAGGGTATAGATAAAATAGCAACTCTGGGAGAAAACATGGATTTTGATACACTGCAATTCATGAAATTTAACCATAGAAGTGGAGATGTTATACTTCCAAAAATACATTATGAAGAACCTATGAAAGTTGAAATTGCACATTTTATTAACTGTATACAAAATGGAGAATCTTGTTTAACTGGTCCAGAACATGCGAAAGCAGTCTTACAAGTTTTAACATTGGCAGACCAACATGAAAGATATGATTTCAGTTTTAGTAACAAGTGCAGGGGTGGCTTCGGCAGTTAATATTATTAAGGCACTGCGCTTACAAGAAGAATTAAATATCTCAATTATTGCAGTTGATTGTGATAGATTGGCAGCTGGGCTGTATCTTGCTGATCATTACTATATAAGTCCTTTGATTGAAGAAAAAGATACCTATCTTCAATTTTTATTTGACATATGTAAAAAACATAACATTAAAGCTCTGTTCCCGTCTTATTCACGTGAGATATCATATATTGCAAGTATGCAGAAGACTTTTAACAAATTAGGTGTTAAGACCTTATTGCCAACCTCTTTTGTTATTGATTTGTGTAATGATAAACCTCGCATTATATCTCATATGGAAAAGTTAGGCATACCTACCCCAAAAATAGTGAATGATCCCATAAATGCTGATGTTCCTCTTTTTTCGAAATTATTAAATGGAAGTGGGAGTAAAGAGTCGTTTTATATTAAAGATAAACATGCTCTTTCTCATGCGCTGTCTTTAGGTAACGACAGATTTTTTCAGGAATATATACAAGGAGAAGAATATACAGTTGACATTTTATGTGATAGATCCTCAAATGTTATATTTTCCGGGCCGCGCAAGAGAATAGAGACAAAGGCAGGACAATCGGTAAAAGGAGTTACCGTACATGATGATTTGTTGCAGGAATATGTAAAGAAAATTTGTTCCTTAGTTGAAATGGTCGGCGCATGTAATATTCAATTTATTAAGAGTAAGGGGAAATATTATTTTATCGAGATTAATCCACGGTTTGCTGCAGGCGGGTTGATGCTTACCGTAAAAGCAGGAGCGAATCTTCCTTTGCTTGCATTAAAATTAATGCTTGAAATGTCTATTCATGATAAGGAACTTGAACACACACCTAATGTATCAATGACACGATATTGGGAGGAGATTATTAGGGAGGAGATGCCTTGCAAATAGAAGGTGCGAAAATTTTTATTACTGGCGGAGCTGGATTTATTGGTTCACATATTGCCGAAGAGTTACTTAAGCAGGGCGCATCTATTACTGTTTATGATAATTTTTCTTTTGGAACAGAGGATAATTTGTCTCATATATGGAAAGATATTAAAGTCATTAAAGGGGATATTCTTGATTATGAACATCTTCAGAGAGAAATGAAAGGCCATGATATTGTATCTCATCATGCTGCTCAATTAGAGATATTTTTAGGCGTTGAAGATCCGCATAGAGATTTGGAAATAAACACCATCGGTACATTAAATGTTTTTAAGGCTGCACATCAAAATCAAATAGCTAAAGTGGTTAATGCCTCATCAGCATGTATTTATGGTCAAACTGAAAAATCTACCTCTGAAGATTATCTCCCTGTGCCAAATTGGGCATACGGAGTGAGTAAGCTTGCTGCTGAAAGATACGGAACAATTTATACCCTCGAGTATAAACTCCCAGTCATTAATCTTCGTTACGGCATAACATATGGAGAGCGTGAATGGTTTAGGCGTGTATTGACAATTTTTATTAAGCAAGTTCTTATTGATAAACCTATTGTTATATTTGGCAATGGCCAGCAAATACGGGATTTTATTTATGTTAAAGACGCTGTTTTATTACATAACCTGTGTATTAAGTATGATTCGATTACTGGTGGATCATATAACGTTGCCACCGGCATACCAACTAGTATTGTTGATTTAGCCCATTTGGTTCAAGAGGTGGCTAATGACGTTTTAGGTAAAAGAGCTGAGATAGTTTATGAAGAAATAAATGAAGGTGCATTTTCGAAGTTAGTTCCGGATAAAAAACGTAATATAGCTGAACTTAAAATGATGCTATTAGATATTAAAAAAGCTTATGATGATTTTAAATGGAAGCCCATAGTGAAATTACGAGAAGGAATAGAAAAAGAAATGCTTTGGGCAAAAGAAAATCTACATCGTTGGAAAAAGGTTTATTATTCATACGTTTAAAGTTTAAAAGATGATGCTTTTTTTTGACCTTGATGGTCCAATCTTAGACGTTTCTGATAGGTTCTATAGAACATATGCTGATATTCTTAAAGAATTTGGCTGTCGGACGTTAAGGAAAGATGAATATTGGGAGTTAAAACGAATAAAGGTTTCTGATTATGATATTTTATGCCGGACCTCTTCAGAATATATTGCAAATGATTTTAAAGCGAAAAGAGATTGTTTGATTGAAGAGGAAGAACGATTGAAGCTCGATTTTGTTTGGCATGAATTATACGAGACATACCATAGATTATGTAGTCAGATACCAACTGTTATTGTAACACTGCGTACGTATGCCGAGAGAACTTGCTGGCAACTGAAGACCTTAGGTATTTATTCATGGTTTGGTCATATTCTTTCTCATCCTGGAAGGGGGATTGTAAAAGATCGGTGGATAATTAAAGCAAACCTTATAAAAAAAGCAGACCTATTTAAGGATATTGACGCACGTGACTGTATATTTATTGGTGACACTGAGACAGATGTTCTGGCGGGTAAAAATTTAGGTATGAAAACTATAGCTGTATCATTCGGTATTCGTACGAAAAAACTTCTATTGAGGACAAAACCTGATTTGTTGTTTCAAAAACAGTCCGAACTATCCGAGTATCTTGAAAGATTACATAAATGAAGCAAGATAAATTTATTTTGGAGAATTCTGCTCAACAATATCATACTGAGATTGTAAAAGGGTGGGAGAAGTTATATATCAAAAAGCGATATTTTTTATATCAGGCATTTAAAAAATATTTCCAAGGTAAAAAAGTATTAGAATTAGGTTGTGCTGATGGTGCTATGACACAGTGGTTAATACATGATTTTGAATCTGTAACTGTTGTAGATGGGTCTGAGGTTTTTATTAAGGAAATTAGAGAAAAAATTAACTCGCCATATGTGACATTTATTTGTTCTCTCTTTGAAGAATATTCGCCTACTGAAAAATATGATTCTATTCTAGTAAGTCATATCTTGGAACATGTAGATGAACCGGTTTTACTTTTAAAAAGGATAAAAAAATGGCTGGCATCAGAAGGAAGATGTTTTATTTCTGTACCTAATGCGGATTCATTGCATAGATTAATAGGAGTGAAGATGGGTATGCTTACTGAAAAAGATTCCCTGAACGAACAAGACCTTCTTTTGGGACATAAAAGAGTTTATACACCTCAATTGTTGAAAAGTCATATCGCCAGCGCTGGTTATCATATTATCAAATATGGCGGAATTATGATTAAGCCGGTTTCAAATCGCCAAATTGAGGCAGAATGGTCTGATGAATTAATAGATGCTTTTTTTAAGTTGGGAGAAGATCTCCCCGATTTATGTTCTGAAATATATGCAGTAATATCTAAAGAGTAAGGAATTTCCTAATAATGATTAAACTACAACAGATTCATATATTCTATGAACAATATTTGCGACAATTCTACCAAAAAAATCGACATCTTACACATGCTGGATTTAATGAACATGTCGGTGCCTTAATTAATGATGGTTTTGCGAGCATCCATATGCTTGCTCCTCATCTTACTGACTTAGGGTATGACACACAATTAGTTATTGCAAATTGTTTTTCAGCTCAAAAACAATGGGCAATTGAACATGATATAGATTTTAATGGAGATATTTATAATAATCGTAAGTGGATTTTTGAAGTTACCAAAAAACAAATAGAATATTTTAAACCAGATGTCCTTTATATATCATATCCATTCTTGTTTGCAAGCGACTTCATTCGAACATTAGCGTGGAAGCCATCCTTAATTCTTGGCTGGTGTGCAAGCCTTCCCATTAATAATTTAGATTGGACTGCATTTAATGTCATGCTTTCTAATACAAATGTTTGTTTAAATAAAGCCCTTAGCTTAGGAGTAGAATCTGTAGAGTATTTTTTTCCAGGTTTTCCAAACTTTATTGCAGAAGCTGTTAAAAATGAAACTCAAGAATATGATGTTGTATTTTCGGGCAATTGTACTTTAAAGCATCATAAGAGAATTGAATATCTCGAAAAAATAGCCATAAGTTCTTTAAGAAATAGTAACAAATATTCAGTATCTTATTTTATCCCTACAATTTCTTCTTATGTTTTGCCACCACTTGTTACAGCATTTAATAATGCTCCTGTATGGGGTATTGATATGCATCGTGCCCTTAAAAGAGGACGTATTGCAGTCAATATTCATGTTGATGATGCAAAAAATGAATATGGTAACATGCGGATTTTTGAAATAACAGGTACAGGAACATTTATGTTAACAGATTATAAAGATAATCTTTGTAGATATTTTGAATTAGGGCGTGAAATAGAAACTTTTAAGGATGAAGATGAGTTAATGGAAAAGATTTATTATTATCTGGAGAATACTGAAGAAAGAGAAGCTATTGCAAGATGTGGGCAGAAACATTGTTTACATGAATATTCTATGGAAAAACGAGCTGAAGATTTTAATATAATTATCAAGAAATATTTATTAAAAAAAGGAAATATAATTTGTGTCTAAAATTTATTAATAAGATATTAACTTGTACGTATTTATTAATAGTGTATGAATAATACAAAAAAATCTCTTAAATATTTAAAGAAGATTCCTTTTAGGGGCAATGTGTATATTTACGGAACCGGCACTTGTTCAGCAATAGCAGAACAAATGATTAGTTCGTATAGAAAGGATATTAATATCTTAGGATATATAGACAGTTATAAAAGTGGAATTTTGAATGGAAGAGAAGTTATGCATGTCGATAGTTTTGATAAAAGAAGGCAAGAGTTTGATACCGTTCTCATATCATCAGCCTTTAGTGAAGAAATAAGAGAGATTCTAAGAAGTAAGGGAATAGGTAATTATACTATTTTTAATGGCAGTATTGATAATAAAACAAAATATATTATTTTCCGTCTTGGTAGAATCTTTAAAGAAAGTATAAAAGTATTTTTTATCTTGATATTTTTATTCGCAATATGGATTGCTCAGTTTATGTTATTTTTGCCTGCAATTCTTATTGCATTTTTCCTGTTTAGGAATATAAATAATCGAAAAGATCAAGATACATTATGTTTGAAAGATAATATTAATATAAAGAGAATAAATAATTTTGCATATAATCGAATTGATATCTCGAAAATTTATGATTGCAATACACGAAATGTTCATTATAGATGGGATATTTTTGAAAATGCATTAAAATTATTTAAGGACCGATTCAAAAACGAAGAAACGATATCTGCCTTAGACTTCGGAGCTGGTTCTCTTCGGGATACCTATGAATTAGCAAAGTTAGGTTTTAAAGTTGTTGCAGTAGATATTAATGGGCAGTCATTAGAAACATTTAAAGAAAGTTATAATTGGGATAGTGTTAGTTTTGTTCCAGAAATAATTACCGGTTCTTTGGATATGTTGAAACAAGGACAAAAGTTTCATTTAATCATTGCCTTTGATATTCTTGAGCACCTTTACAATTTGGATGAATTTTTAGAAGAATTATATAATAAAATTTTTCCTAAAGGAATGCTTTTTATTACTGTTCCTAATAAGAGATCTTTTTTTGAAATGTATTATAGACATCAGCATAAAAAATTACCTTTAAATGATAGTGGAAATGCACATGTTCAATTTAATACTCCTCATAAGTGGCAAAAGATTTTTATAAAAAAGGGTTTTAAAATTTTAGATCATGATATGGCTCTTGGTTTTTTTGTGAACGATTGCTGGTGTGGTTTTTATTCAATATTGACACGTAAGTTTATTGATCCGTATATTGTACGATATATCAAGAAAAACTATAGGCGTTGTAGCTTTGAAAAAATATTTTATCCATCGTATTTAATGAAAAAAATGAATTTAATTGATAGAGCAACAAAATCTTTATTAAAACATCGGTGGGGATGGAGCTTATTCGTTCTTACACCTGATTTATAAATGCGAAAATGCGAATTAGTAAAAAATAATTAAAAACATTTTGCAAATGGTATCAGAATAGAAAATTTTGAAAAACGAAAGTGAGTTAATGGAAAAAATATTTTTATAATAAACATTAAAAACAAGTCATATTACTTAAATAATTAATAAGATGTGGAGTGAACGGCTAATGAGTAAAGAATTAAAAAATAAAATGTTTAAGACAGTAATCGCATGGCTGGGAAGAGAGAACGTTAAACATATACTTAAAAGATTTAATCATATATTTCGAAAAGTAACGTCAAAATTACATTCTTTACAAATGAAAGTAGAATGGGAAATGCAAGGGATGCCTGTGCCTGAATGGTTTGACCATTATCTTGATATGTATTATCAATGGGAAAAAACTCGCAATCCTCTGTGGTTAGAACGAGGTATTTTTAGTTCATTAGCGATTAATAAAAATGGAAGTGTTTTAGAATTATGCTGTGGCGATGGATTTAATGCTAAATATTTTTATTCAATTAAAGCAAAGTCTATTCTTTCAGTTGATTTTGATAAAAATTCAATCGCACATGCGCAGAAGTATAATAAAGTAGAAAATGTAACCTTTCAGTTAGCTGATATACGACATAGAATGCCGGAAGGCATTTTTGATACTATCATATGGGATGCAGCCATTGAACATTTTACTGAACTAGAGATTGATGCATTGATGAAAAATATCAAGCTAAGACTAACACATGAGGGAGTGTTAAGTGGATATACCATTGTACGGAGACAAAAAACTCAAGCTTTTGTACATCATGAATATGAATTTAAATCCAAAGAAGATTTAATGCAATTCCTTACACCGTATTTTCAGAATGTGAAAGTATTCGAGACTATTTATCCATCGCGTCATAATCTTTATTTTTGGGCCTCAGACGATATAATTCCTTTTGATGCAAAGTGGGAGCATCAAATAACGAGAAATGATAAAAAGCAAGAAGAAATTTTATTGTAATAAGTTTTATGAAAAAATTACCTATGAATAAAATAAATATAATATCACAATCTGAGATTGAGTTACTAAAAACAACTAAACGGTATAAAATAGTCAATATTGATTTTTTGGGAAAAAAATTAAAAATAGTAGATAGTGCTTCTTTTCTTTCGAGTTATAAGGAAATATTTGAAAATCAAATATTATATTTTCGTGCAGAAAATGATAATCCAACTATAATCGATTGTGGTGCTAACATTGGATTAAGTGTTTTATTTTTTAAATACTTTTATCCGAATGCTCATATTATTGCTTTTGAGCCAGTTCCAGAGATATTTGAGGTTCTCAAATATAATATTTCTCAATTTGGCTATAATAATATTGTGCTTCATCGTAAAGCAATTTGGAAGGAAACCACTAAGGTACCTTTCATGAATGAAGGTGCTGATGGCGGGAGAATTTTGATTGAAGGAGATAAGGATAATATTATAAAAGTTGAAACAGTCCAGCTAAGAAATTTCATTAAAAAACCCGTTGATTTTTTAAAAATTGATATCGAAGGGGCTGAAACGGAGGTTATTCAAAACATAAGTAATCAGTTAAAGCACGTAAAAAATATTTTCATTGAATATCACTCATTTTCACATAAAAAGCAGACAGTAGATCTTATATTGCATTACTTGATTGATGCTGGCTTTCGTATACATATTCATCCACAAAATATTTCAAAGTGTCCCTTTATTAGAAGGAATACTCACCTGGGAATGGATTTGCAATTAAATATTTTTGGTATACGGACTTAAACTTTACAGTGAATTGATGTTGCCTAATTTTTTAATTATTGGTGCTCAGAAATCTGCTACTACATTTATACATATGTGCCTAGCGGAACATCCTGAAATATACATGCCTTCTCAAGAAATAAGTTATTTTGAAAATCCCTATTATTATCAGATACCCAGGGCACAGTTTGAAAAGATATTTATAGATGCATACAATAAGAAAGCATTAGGAATAAAGCGACCGACATATTTAGCAAAACCGGAATGTCCCAAACGTATAAAGGACATTATTCCGCATGCCAAGATCATTGCGATCCTTCGTAATCCTATAGAAAGAGTGGTATCAGCATATTTTCATTATATTAATTATGGATTTATTTCTCTGAAACCTATAGAGAAAGGTATGCCCGAATTACTCGGCGGTCGGTATAGGAAAAAATATCCGAGGGCGGAAGAAATCATTGAATTCAGTTTTTATTATAAAAATTTGAAGCGGTATTTTGATTTATTTAATAAAGAACAGCTATTAATTCTATTTTATAAGAATATTATGAAAGATAAATTACAACAGGTGCAAAACATATATCGTTTTCTTAAGGTTGATAACTCATATATTCCCACACGCCTACAGTCACAACCACAAGCGGTTATATATTCTCTTCCAAGAATTAAAATATTAAGATTGCGCAATAAACATCTTTATACATATAACAAAGATAAAACCAGGTTATATAGTAAAACCCAAAATTATTTAGATAAAAAAATATGCCGCATGATCGATACTTTTGATGCTTCTTTCTTGTCGTCTTGGTTTAATAATCAAAAACCAATCTTAAGTCGAGAATTACGACAGAGATTATATGAAATATATGCACAAGATATCCAGAACCTTGAAGAGCTATTACATGTCGAACTTTCCCACTGGAAGAGTTTTTAGAAAATAATTAATTCTTTTTTAAGTACTTCTATGGCGATAACAATATGAATATGGTTATACATAATTTATTGGGTAATTTAGACATATATCCTGTTTTGATTGATATAGGTGCGGCAGGTTCATCACCCACCATTTGGGATTCAATTGCTAAAGATTCCATTTATATAGGATTTGATCCTAACCTGAAAGAACCTAGAGATATTTCCCAAGAGAAGTATTTTCGTTCAATTACCATCAACAAAGCCGTAACGAATGATAGAAAGAATAAAAACGTTCTATTTAATGTTACGCAGTCGCCTTATTGTTCCAGTATATTAAAGCCAGATTTGGATTCCTTGATGAATTTTATTTTTTTAGATCTTTTTGTTGTCAAAGAGAGAAAAGAAGTCGAAACTATAGCATTAGATACAGTTTTAAATCATTTTTCACTAAAAAAAATAGATTGGCTCAAGACTGATTCTCAAGGCATTGATTTGAGAGTTTTTAATAGCATTGCAGATCCTATTCGATCGCATATCCTGGCTTTAGATATGGAGCCAGGATTTATTAATGCATATCAGGGAGAAGATCTTTTTATTGATATTCATAAGGATTTAACGAATCAAGGTTTTTGGCTTTCAGATATGAATGTATGTGGAACAGTTCGTATGCAAAAATCAACGTTAACTAAAGCTCAAAAGATTTGTCATTCTATAGATATAGATTTTGTAAAAGCGAAATTTAGAAAAACTCCCTGTTGGTCCGAAATTAGATATCTGAGAACATTGAATTATATGGCACAAAATAAATTTGGCAAACGTGAATATATTCTTTTGTGGATTTTTTCGATTCTTGATGCTCAGTATGGGTTTGCACTTGATATTATATTTGAATATAAAAAGTTGTTTGGAGAAGATGGCATTTGGCAAAAAATGAAAAGCGAAACATTATTTAATGTTAAGAGGTTAGAAACATTACCCATTTCTGAAGGAATGATGGTAGCTATATTTGGCTCAGGTGAAAAAGGAAAATTTTTGTATGACCATTGTAAGAAGAACAATATACAAGTGGCATGTTTCATTGATAATGATAGCAGTAAGTGGGGCAAAAAAGTTGATAATATTGAAATAGTATCTCCTGAAAATATTGATGAAATAGCCAAGCGGATTGATTGTATTGTAATTGCATCGCAATGGGAACGAGAAATTTATTATCAAATCAAAGGAATGAATAGTAAAAACATTTACTTATATTAAATTGATCATGAAGAAACAAAATGTTCTTATTTTTGGGGGTGGCGGTTTTATAGGATCTCATTTAGCGCAGTATTTGTTGAGGAATTATAAAGTTATAATTTTTGAAAAAGAAGGTTTTTCTCGGAAAAATATAAAAGAATTTGAGGATGATATTGAAATCATAGAAGGTGATTTTCAAAACTCAAGGGATTATGAATCCCTTCTCAATGATGTAGATTATATTTTTCATCTGGCATGGAGTACTATTCATGAAAGTTCCAATAAGAATTGCCAATATGATGTTGCGAGTAATGTTTTTCCTACAATCGCTTTATTAGAAATGTTAAAAAGAAAAAGGAATATAAAGATAATTTTTGTATCATCAGGCGGAACGGTTTATGGAAATTCAAACGAGAAAAAGTTAAAAGAACAGAGCATGAATAATCCTATATGTTCGTATGGAATATCGAAGCTTATGGTTGAGAAATATTTATATTTATATTCGTATTTATATAAGGTTAACTATGCGATAGCACGGTTACCAAATGTGTATGGTGAACGACAACAGTGGTATAAAAATCAGGGACTTGTTTCTACCTTTATTTATAATATGCTTACCAACAAACCTTTAATTGTATGGGGCGATGGTTTTACTATTCGTGATTATATTTACGTTCATGATGCAGTTAAGGGAATAGCAAAATTTTTACATTATAAAGGTAATTATAAAATATTTAATATTTCCAGTGGGGTTGGTTATTCTGTGAATGATGTTATTGAAAAAATCATGAAAATTGTGAATTGTAAACCTGAGATTATCTATAAACCAAAAAGGGATTTTGATGTTAATAGCAATGTATTGGATAATTCTCTTGCATGCACTGAATTAAAATGGACACCCCAGGTCACCATAGATGATGGAATTAATATTGTATATGAATGGATTTATCACCATATTCAGCAAGTCTCGACCATCAATATAGTTTAAAATAATGCCAGCAAGCAACGAAACCTATCATTTTTGTACTATACATGGTTATACATATATACCCTATTTATTAGTGCAATTAGACTCAATCGAACGAAAAGTCAGGAATCCATATTTTTTATGGGTATTATGTGTAGACTATGAGACATATCACTTTATTAAAGTGAATCAATTAAGAAGAATAATTCCACTGTATTGGAGAGACATTTCTGATCGATACTTATTAAGCCAAAGGAGAAAATTTGGATATGAAATAGGAAAATTTTGTTGGTCTAGCAAACCCATTTTTATGCAATATCTTTTTAAGAAATATAAATTTAAAAAAGTTTTGTATGTTGATGTGGATATGGTTTTATTATCAAATCCTAAAAGAATTTTCGATAAATATCTTTTAAATTATGATATTTGTTTAGCACCACATTATTTTAGTCCGCATGTGAGGTATCTTAAGAGAAAATGTGGTACATATAATGCAGGATTAATTGGTGTCACTAATCAAGCAATAAAATTTTTAAAGTGGTGGCAAGACAGGTGTTATGAACGATGCGAACAGAATAATGAATTGATACCGGCTAAAGGTGGTTTTTATGATCAGGGATATCTTGATAGAGTGAGACAAAAATTCAAAAAAGTAAAAATTCTTGAGCGTGAATACAATGTAGCACCATGGAATCTTTATAATATTAATATTTGCAATAAGAAAATTTTTGTAGGGAAGAGACCGATTGTTTTTTATCATTTTCATCTATTAAAAATTGATAATTGGAAGATACAAAGACAATGTGAGGGTACGACATATAAGATTGATTCGGTAATAAGCCTATACCAAAGTTACCAAAAGACATTAGTGAAGTTTGAAAAACAATACGGCAGTAAGAGTAAAAATAAATTGATAAGTTTTTTGACGTCTGAAAGTATTTTAGAGGTTCTTTCGGTATTTTATACTGTTATTGATAAATCCCCCAGAGATATATTCCGCATAGAAGAGCTCGTTAATATTTTGTATATATTGGCTTCGAGGTATAAACTAACAGGCAAAAAAAGAAAGGCAGAGGAATATTTTAGATACATAGCTCAAAGTGATGTTTTGATCAGCGATGGTCTTCGTGGGGGGGCATATTTCCACCTGGGAGAGCTAATGCTCAAGCAGAGAAGGAGAAACATTGCACGGCAGTATTTTCAAGAATGCTTATTAAGAATTCCTGACCATAATAAGGCGTGTGAATATCTGTCACAGATTGATAAAAATACGATTCTTGTCTCAGCAATTGTATCTACCTACAATGCTGAAAAATTTATTAAAGGGTGTTTGCAAGATTTAGTAAATCAGACATTATACAAGATTGGGGGATTAGAGATTGTTGTTATTAACAGCAATTCGATGCAGGATGAAGATAGTATTATTAAAGTGTTTCAACAAAAGTATCAAAATATTGTTTATATAAAAACTAAAAAACTAGAATCAATATATACAGCATGGAACAGAGCTATACAAAAAGCACGGGGTGCTTATATTACGAATGCCAATACTGATGATAGACATAAGAATGATGCGCTAGAAATTATGGCCGATGTTCTTGAGAAAAATAATGATATTGATATGGTGTACGCATGGCAGTGGATAACCAATATTCCGAATCAGCGTTTTAAAAATTTTATCCCGTTGGATGTTAACAAATGGCATCCTACTGTTCGAGAAAAGATGATCGCTGTGCTGAGGAATAATGAAAATATTAAGATTACTAAAAATAAAGATGACGAAGGGTGGTGTTTACAATATCCCTATTATTCGAAACATGCATTAAAAAAAAGATGTTTAGGATCACAGCCGCTATGGAGGAAAAGACTTCATGATGCTTATGGCTATTTTGATGAACGGTTCGAAATGAGAGGTGATTATGAATTTTGGCTGCGCCTTATGAATGCAGGAGCACAGTTTCAATGTATACCACAGATTTTAGGTGTTTTTTATTTATCAGGAGAAAACAAGGAATTTGAATATAATGAGCAACGGGAAAAGGAAACGTATTGGATATTGGGAAAATATTATTTTAATTTTAAACATACAAGAAATGAGTTAGGGCAAAAGGCGGCAGTTCAAAATCAGGAAACTTTGGATAATATTAGCCGGTACCCAAATAAATTTATTAAGTACTGTGAACTTGCTCTTAAAATGAAAGATAGAAATGCCTTAATAAAAGAATTGTCTTTTGTTTTTAATTTTTTAAAGGTAAAAAAAATATCATCAGAAAACTTTTTTTATGAAATGGCTACCATTTATGAGAAGCTTGGTCTTTTTTATGAAGCAAGGAATTTTTATCTGAAAGAATTAAAATACAATTACCATAATAATCATGAATGGCAAATATATATCCGCCTTGGAAATTTAGTGAATGATGTAAACAAACATAAATCGCAAGGTTATTTTTTAAAAGCTTTGGATATATTGCAAACTAAGAAGCAAAAATCGGACGTTGAGCGATATGCCATTGCATCACTGTATAAACAATTAGGAAATATAACGAAAGCCAAGTCTTGGTTTAATAGAATAATAATGTATAGTTCAGAGGCTAATTTAATACCCAAATCGCATTTTCATATGGGTGAGTGTTTGTTATGGCAAAGGCAGAAGGAAAAAGCCCGCCGGCATTTACTTACCTGTACTAGATTGCTCCCCTGCCACCAAAAAGCAAAAAAATATATAGCAAGTCTATAAAAACACGCCCTATTAAGTAATGAAAAAATCACTTAC
>CAZLCT010000032.1:0-19688 GCA_964558015.1 uncultured bacterium
GCTTGCCTGAGTTCCTTCTCCATAAAGACCCCGTACGGCTAAATTTAATTTAGCGATTGCCTGCAAAACCTTATTGATCTGTTTTGTCATTACCAGTGAAGGCAGATGCAGCATACATGAAGCCCGCAAACCTGTACCTACGTTTGTCGGGCAGGCCGTGAGATAACCCAAATTCTGATGGAATGCAAATGACAGTATTGCCTCAAGTTCTGAGTCAACTTTATCTATCATTCGCCAGGTTTCCAGTAAATTCAGTCCGGATTGAAGGACCTGGATACGCAGATGATCCTCTTCGATAATCATAATACTTAAAATTTCATCTTCACTAAAAGAAAGTGCACGTGTACCTTTAGCATCAGAATGTTCTCGGCTGATAAGATGCCTTTCGAGTAAAAGCTGTTTACTAATATCATCCAGCGCTGTCAATGAAACAAACTGATTATTTTTTAAATAATTACTCTTATCTATTGCATCAGACACTTTGTCTATTATTTCCTTTGCCTCGCTTTTATTTAAAAGCGGCGTAAATTTAAAATCTCTGAGATTGCGTGCAAGACGTATGCGGCTACTAATGACAATATCATTATTAGGACCGGCCCCCTTGAGCCATTCACCTGATTTATTTAAAAACTGTTTAATGTTAAAAGAGGCCATCGTTACTTCTTCTGTCCCTTCTTTTTCAATTTCATTTCTAACATCTTAATTTTATCACGCACATGAGCTGCATCTTCAAATTCTTCTCGAGCAACGTGTTTTTTGAGCTTATCAGCTAATTCCTTAACCTCTAATTCAATCTTCATGCTTCCGCTGAGGCGTGAAGGTCTTTTGCCGAGATGATGTGTCGTTCCCTGAACCTTTTTAATAAGCGGATATAAAAACGACTGAAAAGACTGATAACAATCTACACAACCAAGACGTCCAATCTTTTTAAATTTTTCGTAAGTCAAACCACAAGTAGGACATTTTACATCAACCCCTTCATTCTCTTTACGGGAGGTAAAATCAACAAGCCCGGATAAAATATCATTAAATGAAACGGGTGGTGAAAGATCGACCGCTTTTTCCTTGGCACACTGTTCGCAGACATGAAGTTCCACCATCTGGTTATCCACAATTTCAGTTAAATGTATTGTTGCCTCATTAATACCACAAAGTTGACAAAGCATACTTCATCACCTGGTTTGTTTTTTAAGTTAAATATTAAAATGTATACCGCGTGCCTTCTTTTTTAGTCATCTGTTTAAATAATCTCATTAATTTTAACGTAATCTTACCCGGTCTTCCGGTGCCAATCTTACGCTCATCAATTTTTACGACCGGAACAATTTCTGCAGCAGTTCCTGTTAGAAAAACTTCATCTGCATTATACAATTCATGGCGTGTTAACATTTTCTCTTCACAGCGCATCTTATTCTTCTCGCCAATTTCTAAAAGTGTATCACGAGTAATACCTTTTAAAGCGCCAATATAACTGGGAGGAGTATAGAGAATATTATTCTTTATGATAAAAATGTTATCACCAGAACATTCAGCAACCATTCCGTCAGAACTTAACATAATTGCTTCATTATATCCACAATTGTTAGCTTCAATTTTTGCCATAATATTATTAAGATAATTAAGTGATTTTATTCCGGGATCAAGTGAATTTGGCAAATTTCTAAATGTCGGCACAGTAATAATAGCAAGCCCCTCCTGATAAAACTTATTCGGATATAAAAGAATTTTATCCGCAATTATAATAATAGAGGGCTTGGGACATTTCCTGGGATCCAATCCTAAATCACCAATTCCCCTGCTTATAATAAGCCGGATATATGCATTTGAGAGTTTATTCAGTTTTAACGTCTGAATAATTGCAGCAGTAAGTTCCTTCTTTGTCATAGGAATCTCAAGCATAATAGTGTGAGCAGATTCATATAAACGGTCTAGATGCTTATCAAGCCTGAAAATTAACTTATCATAAGACCTTATACCTTCAAACACACCATCCCCATATAAAAAACCATGATCAAAAACAGAAATTTTTGATTCCACTTTTGAATAATATTTTCCATCAATATATACTTTGATTCCCATAAAAATCATTCTCCTATTTTACTGTTTTGTTAGGATTCCGTCCCGCAGACGGTATACATTCTCCCTATCTTTAACCAAACTTTCTTCATGCGTAACAATACAAAAAGTTTGTTTTCTGCTCTTGTTCAAACTTTCTATAAGATTATAAATAATTGCCGAATTACCCTCATCAAGATTACCAGTGGGTTCATCACAAAAAACAATATCAGGATCATTAATAAATGCCCTTGCAAGAGCCACCCGCTGTAATTCACCTCCTGAGAGCTGATGAGGCAAATGCTTTTTTCTGTCAGAAAGACCGACGATCGCTAGTAATTCATCCGCTTTTTTAAAAAGCTTCCTGCGCGCAATAAGACCGGGAATAATAATATTTTCCCATACTGTCAACTCTGGAATTAAATGGTAAAACTGAAAAACAAAACCAACCTTTTTATTGCGAAATGCAGCTAATTTTTTATTACTAAAAGAATCAAGAGCATTATTTTCAATATATACCTTACCTTCGGTCGGCCTATCCAATCCCCCAAGTATATGGATCAATGTCGACTTTCCTGAGCCTGAGGAGCCGAGAATAAATGTCAATTCTCCCCTTCTCAGTTCTAAGGTAACGCCCTTTAAAACCTCGAGCACTTTAGAAGAAATATAATAATCCTTCTTTACCTTTTCACAATGTAATAAAACCTCATTCATATCGTAACGCGTCCACAGGGTTAAGCAGTGCTGCACGCCGTGCAGGATAAAGACCGGCTAAAATAGATATAAAAAGAGCGCTTATAACAATAATGATAACATCCTGTAAATTAATTTGAGCCGGTATTTCAGTAAAATAATAAATATCACTGGGGAACACTTCAAACCCTGTTGTTTTTTCTAAAAAATCTGCTATTGGGTTTAAATTAATTGTAATTACAAGACCTAAAAAAGCTCCTATTACGACTCCCAAAATCCCAACTACCACTCCTTGAAAAAGGAATATCTTCATAATTGAAAAATTTGTCGCACCTAAGGCTTTTAATATACCAATATCTTTTGTCTTCTCCATTACAACCATAATAAGGGTTGAGATAATATTAAAACCGGCGACAAGAATTATCAAAGATAATAAAATAGTCATTACATTTTTTTCTACCCTAAGAGCTGAAAAAAAACTTTTATTCGTATCCATCCAACTCTGAGTCCAATACGGATAACCCAAATGTGCTTGAATATTTTTTTTCATTTCATCGGCTAAAAACACATCCTTGACTCTAATTGCGATACCACTGCTTTTATCAGTAAGGTTAAAAAGTTCCCGAGCATAATCAATATTAATCAGCGCCATGGAGGTATCCATACTATTCATGCCGAATTCAAAAACAGCACTTACCTCAAACGTCAATGTCTTAGCACGCCTGGGAAGAAATCTTTTCTTACTTTCAAGATGAGGTGAAATCACATTTACTTTATCACCAATATTGATATTAAGTATACGTGCCAACTGATATCCTAGGGCTATTCCTCCTATAGGTTCATTATCTTCATCAACAAATAAATCATCTCCGAAAAGTGTTTCTAAGGATCCGCGTTTTACGTGCTCATCTATACCCTGAATACTTTCGTCGCTCCGGCTCAGTCCCTTAATAACAGCGCCGCTTGCATTTGTATCTGAACGTAAAATTACCTGTCCTTCAACATAAGGAGCAATAGTAACAATATTCTCAAGCCTCAATTGTTCAACTTTCCCGACAACCTCTTCTGCTTTGTCTATGCCACCCTGCTTTACAATAAGCAAATGGGGATTAGCACCGACAATTTTTTCCTTAAGCTCACGGTCAAATCCGCTCATAACCGAAAGAACCACGATTAAAGCCATAACACCAACGGCAATACCTGCTACTGAAATAAAAGAGATTAAAGAAATAAACCCGTATCCCCTACGATGTGTAAGTTGACGTAAAGCAATAATATATTCGTATCTCATAAAAAATTTCTCTTACCCCTAAGGATTTACACAAATATCAGTGTGCCTCCGCCTCAGATTCTTTCCTCTCAGGCCGAAGCTGGGGAAATAAAATTACATCCCTTATAGAATGAGCATTAGTTAAAAGCATTACTAAACGGTCAATTCCTATTCCTAATCCGCCAGCAGGAGGCATGGCATATTCCAATGCAGTTAAAAAATCTTCATCCACTTGTTCTTTGTTTAGTAACTCTTTTTGTGCGTAAAAACGTTCTCTTTGATCGAACGGGTCATTCAACTCAGAATATGCATTAGCAAGCTCCATACCGCTGATAAAAAGTTCAAAACGATAAACGAGCTCAGAGTCATCCTCTTTTCTTTTGGCAAGAGGGGTCATAAATACAGGATAATCTGTAATAAATGTCGGATTATTAAGTTCCGGTAATACATATTCATCAAAAGCAAGCTCAAGAAAATCAGCTTCTTCAAAATTTTTATCAATTTTATCCGCAACGGATTTATCAGCACGCATAATATCAGATGCTTTTTTATGTCTAAAATCAACTCCCTTTTTCATCTTCAAAGCTTCATAATAACTCATTCTCTTCCATGGACGCTTAAATGAAATAACTTTATCTCCGTATGGGATTTCGTTCCCACCATATAAATCTTCAACTAAACCAGTAATTAATTCTTCGGTTATGTCCATCATGTCAGTGTAATCAGCATAGCTTTGATAAAGTTCAAGCATAGTAAACTCTGGATTATGGCGTATAGAAATTCCTTCATTTCTAAAATTTCTTCCAATCTCAAATACTTTATCAAATCCACCCACTAATAATTTTTTCAAATAAAGTTCAGGCGCAACTCTTAAATATAAATCCGTATGCAAGGCGCGATGATGAGTACAAAATGGCTCTGCCTTTGCACCTCCTGGTATGGGCTGAAGAATAGGAGTTTCAACTTCCATAAAACCTTTTTTAACTAAAAAGGAACGAATAGAAGTAATGATTTGGCTTCTTTTTATAAAAATATCCCGCGATTCCTCGTTTGCAATAATATCTAAATATCTCTGGCGATAACGTATCTCCGTATCCCGCAGACCATGCCATTTTTCAGGAAGCGTCTGGACAATTTTCGACAATAGTCGGAAAGAATCAACTTTGACCGTGATTTCACCGGTCCTGGATTTAAACAATTCACCTTCTATGCCGATAATATCTCCAATATCAACCTTTTGAAAAAAATGAAATTGTTCCTCTCCAACGATATCAATCTTAAAATATATCTGTACCTTACCGCTTGCATCCTTGACGTCCGCAAAAATACTTTTACCATGTCCCCTATGTGCCATTACCCGTCCGGCAATACGCACCTTTTTATGTTCCTCGAAATTATTGATGATATCTTTTATAGAATCCGAAACAGGAAAACGACTGCCATAGAGTTTTCTACCCTCTTTTTGCAAACAAGCAATTTTCTCAAGCCGTTCTTTTACAATTCTAGACTGTTCTGTCATTTAAGGAATCTCCTTAACTTAGAAAAGAAAATAAAAAAATACCCTCCGGTACGTGCGTAAATTATTAATATAAACTCACTTACCATTTTTTATTTATTCGCAAACCCCGCTCTAAATTTTATTCGAGGGGTATATTTTTATAACAAAAATGATTTAAATACTAAACACTTTAAGATTAAGATATGGATTATAGTATATGACCTATATATTTGTCAATATAAGTAATATATTATTTTATATGTAATTTGTTTAAATTAAATGGGTTAGAGGAAGGGAATAAAAGAAGCAGTACATAACCTATTGAAAATAAAAGACACAGGTATGAGAATATAAAACCTACTTTTCTATAAATTGTTTTAGGTTTAGAAATGAAAAGGTCCCGTGAAATTCCACCTGTAACAAACAACTCATTTCCTAGCTTATCTTGAACTGTGTTTAATACTTCTCCTCTAGGGGAAATAAAAGCTGATACTCCCGTATTAGCTGAACGAACAACATAACAATTATTTTCTACAGCCCGAAAAATAGATGCCTCCATATGCTGATACGGCGCGGATGTATTACCGAACCAAGCATCATTCGTTATGACTATTAAAAACTGAGCTCCGCTGTCAATAAACTTTCGGCTTAATGTGGGAAAAATATCTTCAAAACAAATAAGTGTTGCAAATGAAATATTTCCAATGCTTTTGGGATTAAACGTAAAAATTTTTAAATCAGTGCCTTTTCTAAAATCACCAACCCCCAACGAATACGCAACTTTTGTTAAACCAAATAATGAAAACAAAGATTTCCAAGGAATATATTCGCCAAAAGGCACTAATTTAATTTTATCGTAATGATCCATTATTGTTCCATCCTCTGAGACAAAAAAAGAACTGTTATAACCAACATCAAATCCCTCGGATCTTACAGCACCAAGAAGCACCGGTATTCCTTTTTCCCGTATAGTTTTTTTCCATGAACTTTTACTAAATTCCATTTCAAAATCACCGGGATAACATGCCTCGGGAAGAATAATAATATGAGGCGCATCATAACTAATAAACTCAATTAATTTATCATATTTTTCAATAATTTTTTCCCTTAAAGCAGGATTCCATTTGTCAGTCTGAGCGATATTCGCCTGAATTATTCCAACCTTTAATGGTATACCTGAGGGATGCTTGCTGAGTTGTATAAAACCATAGGAATAAAAGACGGAAAAAATAACAATAACACTTAACATACAATATATAAGTGCGCTTTTTCGAATGCTCTTAAAAACAGCAAAATAAATAATAGCATTAACAAACATTATCAAAAACGAAACGCCATATGCTCCGATAATATCTGCAACCTGAATAAATGGAAGATTAAGGGTTTGAGAAAACCCGAGGATAACCCACGCAAATCCAAAAACCGGTATATCACTTCGAAATAACTCAAACGTTACCCAAAGACATGCAAGGCCAAATGAAGAAGTCAATATTTTATTAATTGCGGGAGCCTTCAGGCAGGCGGGCCTCTTCAATATAATATTTGCTATCAATCCAAAAAATGCCCAAAAAAATGAATAAAAACATATAAGAAAAACACAGCCAAAAAAACTTACATGAGAAATCCAATAAATACTTCCCGAGAAAAAAATAACCCCTGCGACATAGGAAAAAAAGAAAGCCTCATATCGGTCTGATCTGGATAAGAAAAAAAATAATGGGATAAATGATATGAACGCAAGCGGCCATAGATAAAAGGGGTGAAAAGAAAGCAGTAGTAAAAAAGATGATAGGCACGCCCAAATAAAATCCCACTTTTGTAAAGTAATGTTTTTAGAACTCACCGTAATTTATAATTATTTTTTTAAAAAAATTACTAATTCTTATGCTCCGCAACATTTTTTATATTTTTTGCCGCTGCCGCAGGGACATGGTTCATTCCTGCCTACTTTTCGTGTTGTACGCTTAAATGGTTCGATTCGTTCTTCCTTGCCTTCCCTTCGAAACGAATCCTGCTGAGGAGAAGACGGCCTTTCGGCGGGCCGGCGGGAGAGATCAGCAATTGGGGCATGATCAGGGTGGACAAACTGTTGCTCGAGTGGTTGAAATACCGACTGCATCTTTCCTTTAGCATGCATCTCCAGTTTAAAAACAAACTCCAATACCTCGTCCTTAATTGATTCTATCATTTCATCGAACATATCAAAGGCCTCATGTTTGTATTCAACTAAAGGATTCCTCTGCCCATAAGCACGAAGATTAATACCTTCACGAAGACTGTCAAGATTATGAAGGTGCTCTTTCCATTTTGAATCTATTATCTGCAAAAGAATAGACTTTTGCATAAAATGAAACAAATCTCCTCCTACATGCTCCGCCTTTGCTTCATAGGAGGTCCCCAGACTCTTTACTATTTCATCTTTCAGGTCTTCGGGAGAAAATCCTTTGCTCTTTAGGCCGTCAAAATCAATCAAGGTTTTCTTCCTCAGATATCCGAAGAAAGCTTCTTCATCACGCTCTTCTTCACGAGCATCAGGGTTAATATATAAAAGTATTAAACGCTCTATGCAGTCTTCGATAATTTCGAATATATGTTCCTTGAAATTCTCACCCTCGAGAACCTTACGCCTCTCTTCATAAATTATCTCCCTCTGACGATTCATAACATCGTCATATTCGAGCAGATGTTTTCGAATTTCAAAATTGCGGGACTCGACTCTCTTCTGGGCAGTCTCAATTGCCTTTGTTACAAACGGGTGCTGAATATCCTGTCCCTCTTCCATGCCCAGACGATCCATCAAGGAATGTAATTTATCTCCGCCGAAAATTCTCATAAGTTCATCTTCAAGAGAAAGGAAAAACCGAGACGAGCCGGGATCCCCCTGTCTTCCGCTTCGTCCGCGCAATTGATTATCAATGCGTCTGGCCTCATGCCGTTCAGTAGCAACAACATGAAGTCCTCCCCGGGCCGCAACACCTTCTCCGAGTACAATATCGGTTCCCCTTCCGGCCATATTCGTTGATATAGTTATATTACCCTCTTCTCCGGCCCTTGATATAATCTCTGCTTCCTTTTCATGATACTTGGCATTTAACACGGAATGAACAATGCCTCTTTTCCTCAGCGTCGCGCTCAATCTTTCCGATTTATCGATAGAAATTGTCCCCACAAGCACAGGACGCCCTTCGTTATGGGTTGAAATTATTTCATCAACAACAGCATTAAACTTTTCTCTCTCCGTTTTATAAATAACATCCGAATAATTATGGCGTATAAGTTTTCTATTTGTCGGTACCACAACAACATCAAGTTTATAAATTTTCTCAAACTCTATAGCTTCGGTTTCGGCAGTTCCCGTCATGCCGGCTAACTTTTTATACATACGGAAATAATTCTGGAAAGTAACCGTTGCCAAGGTCTGATTTTCACGTTCGATTTTGACTCCCTCTTTTGCCTCAAGTGCCTGATGCAGTCCGTCAGAGAAGCGTCTCCCGGGCATCAGACGCCCGGTAAACTCATCAACGATGATAACCTCACCGTCTTTTACCACATAATCAACGTCAACTTTAAAAAGGTCGCGCGCTTTTGTTGCTTGATCACGATGATGCTTGAGATCAATATAGCGGGGATCTTCAAGAGAAATAGAAAAGTGTCCCTCAAATTTTTTCTCACCGCTCTCGGTAAACCATATATTACGATGTTTTTCATCGACTAAATAATCGTAACCCTTTTCATAATCGATACCCTGATTTTTTGCATCGATAATTTCTTTATCTGTAATTTTCCTCCCCTTTAAGCCGCGAACAAATCTTTCAAGTTTATAATATTTATCAGTTGATTCCTCGGCCGGACCGGAAATAATAAGCGGGGTACGGGCTTCATCTATTAAAATCGAATCGACCTCATCAACAATCGCATAATTAAGACTTCTCTGAACACGCTGAGAAATATCTACGACCATATTATCTCTCAGATAATCAAACCCGAACTCATTATTGGTTCCGTAGGTAATATCGCATCTATATGCCTGCTGCCGTTCCTCAGGAGCCATGTCATGCTGAATAACGCCAACTGTAAGTCCAAGAAACTCGTAAATAGGACCCATCCAATTACGGTCACGACGGGCAAGATAATCATTGACTGTAACCACATGAACCCCCTGGCCTGCTAATGCATTCAGATAAACCGGCAGGGTAGCAACAAGGGTTTTTCCTTCACCTGTTGCCATCTCTGCTATTTTGCCCTGATGAAGTACTACTCCCCCTAGGATCTGAACGTCAAAATGCCTCATGTTCAGGACACGTTTTCCTACTTCACGCACAACGGCAAACGCTTCAGGTAAAATATCATCAATACTCATTCCTTGTCCAAGACTTGTACGAAACTCCTGAGTCTTAGCCTTCAACTCCTCATCGGATAAAGCGGCTACCTGTTCCTCCAGGCTACTTACCTCATCAACGATTGGCTGCAACTTTTTTAAAGTTCGTGCATTCTGTGTTCCGAATACTTTCTTTAAAATAAAATTTAACATATATCCTCATATTATTAATTTGGGTTTTAAAAGTCAAAAACCTAAATTACTTTCCTTTTTTTAAATTCATTTTTAAATATGCCTCGATGAAATCATCGATTTCTCCATCCATAACTTTTTGCACACTCGATGTCTCATGATTTGTACGGTGATCTTTAACCATCGAATACGGATGAAAAACATAAGAACGTATCTGAGAGCCCCATGCTATTTCCTTCTTTTCTCCGTATTGTTTCTTTCTCTTCTCCTCTTCCTCATGTTTCCTTCTCTGATAAAGCCGCGCCTTTAAGACCTTCATTGCCATCGATTTATTTTTATGCTGAGACCTTTCATTTTGGCATTGCACAACTATTCCCGTCGGTATGTGAGTAATACGCACAGCACTGTCAGTCTTGTTAACATGCTGTCCGCCTGCACCGCCGGAACGATAAGTATCGATTCTGAGTTCGGACGGATTTAAGTCTACATCACCTGTGTCTTCTACCTCAGCAATGACATCAACCGAAGCAAACGAAGTATGCCGACGCTTATTTGTATCAAACGGAGAAATACGAACAAGACGGTGGACGCCGCGTTCAGCCTTTAGATATCCGTATCCTAAAGAGCCCCTCACGAAAAACGTAACGTTTTTAACGCCAGCCTCTTCACCGGGGAGTATATCAACTATAGTACAATCAAAACCGTTTCTTTCAGCCCAGCGCTGATACATCCTTAAGAGCATGCTTACCCAGTCGCATGACTCAGTACCGCCGGCACCGGCATTAATACTTACAATAGCATTTTTTTCATCAAGCGAATCAGAGAAAACCCGCTCAAATTCAAGCGCCTCACAGCCCTTTTCTAATTTTCCCAATTCTTCCTGAAAATCTTTGATTATCTTTACATCGTCAGTAGTTAAGATTTCTATTAATTCAGAAAGCTCATCGTATTGCTTTTTTAATTTTGTCCAGGGATTAATTATTCTTTTATGGCGTTTTAATTTTTCAACGACTTCCTGTGCTTTAGTCTGATTATTCCAAAAACCCTCCTGAGACATAACCATATTTAAACTATCTATTTCTTTCTTCCTCGAATCTAAGTCAAAGATACCCCCTCAGTTCGTGAAGTTTATCCTTCACTTTTTCAAGACGTTCTTTCATCTCAGAAAAAACTCTCTCATCCATTAAAAATCTCCTTCCTCTATGACAATGTGCCAATATATGAATTATAACGATTATTCAACCAAATTTTAAAGAAGTTTATCATTATTTTCGTGATTTGTTAATATAAAAATATCTTACATGATATACCTTATCGTTTTAACTTTAATATATATCTTAAAAGGCGCTCTGCCGTCCTCACATCAAAACCTTCTACTTCAGAAATCTCCTTGACCGAGGCGTTTACTAACGCATCAAAGGAACCAAAATGTTTAAACAAACGCTCTTTGCGTATTTTTCCGATACCTCTAATACTGTCAATTTGGGAATTCAACATTTCCCGTCCGCGCAACTTCTTATGATACTGGATAGCAAACCGATGTGCCTCATCTCTCATCCTTTTTATAAGATTAAGTGCGGGACTGCCTTCCACCAGAGGAATAGCCCTCTCGTCGTTAACCTGGAACACCATTTCGAATTGTTTGGCAATAGCTATGCACGGAATATATTCAAAGCCCTCACTGCACAACTCTTTATATGCAACATTAAGATGCCCCCTTCCCCCGTCAATAATAATCAAATCAGGTCTAAATTTTTCCCGCCCTTCCTTAATGCCAACAAGCATTCGGTGCAATGCCTCACGTATCATTCGATAATCATCTATCGAATCAACCGTTTTAATTTTATACCTCCGGTAATAATTTTTGTCCGGAATTTCTCTGAAAAAACTCACCTTTGAAGCAACCGCCCACTTCCCACGAATATTCGAGACATCAAAACAAATTACCTTCTGTGGAACCTTTTTTAATGATAGTACATTTTTTAGCTCCATACTCCCTGAAAATGAAATAGATGCACCCGGGTCAATAATCGAATATTTCTTTAATTTTAACCTTTCTAAGGCCTGAATTTGTTTTTTGAACATATCAGCCTCTTCATAGTTATACTTTCGTGACGCCTCTTTCATTCTCCGAGTTAAATATTCGATAAAACTTTTTTTACTGCCGCGCAGAAATGAATCAATCTCTCTTATGTAACGATTATATTCTCCCTTTACTCCTTTCCTAAAACATGGGGCCAGACATTGATTCAAATAATAATAAAGACAAGGTGTCTTAGGAAGCCTAATACATTTTCTTATGGGAAAAATTGTATTAATTAACTTAACTGCTTCCCGCAGAAGTTTTGCATCGGTATAAGGTCCGTAATATTTAGCGCGTCTTTCGGTTTTGCTGCGTGTTATCGTTATGCGTGGATACTCTTCACGGCTCACTTTAAGCAATGGATAACTTTTATCATCCTTGAGAAGAGTATTGTATCTCGGATTGAATTTATTAATAAGTTGCGCCTCAAGAAGCAGGGCTTCTATCTCCGTAGGAGTATTAATATATTCTATAGAGGAAATTTTATCCTTCAAAACAGCAATTTTAGGTGAACTTTGCCCTTTTGAGAAATAAGATCTAACACGACTCCGAAGCCTCGCGGCTTTTCCAATATAGATTACCTCACTCCGCTTATCTTTCATCAAATAAATACCTGATGTATTAGGTAGTGAGCTAATTGTTTTCTTTAAAGCATCTCTTTTATAATTATCCATTTTTTCAAAAATGATGTAATATTTAGAAAATATTATCAATCCCTAGTCTTTATAATATTTCCTAAGGAATCCTTACAGTTTTCTACCATTTTTTTCATTTCAGATACTCTAAAAAGCATGCCGAGAATGACATAAACAATGCAGCTAAGGCATATTGTAATAACAATTTGTATAAATAAATTCAAACTCGAAAAATTAAATATCTGGAAGGTAAAGTTAATGAAAAAGTAATGCGTAAAAAGGCCCATAATAATACTTATGACGACTATCCGTATAAAAGAAAAAATCACTTTTGACTCTTCAAAAGAACCTATTTTATTTCTTAACAGCCATGCGAGCAGGATAAAATTTATCGTACTGCTCAAGGCAGTGGCTAAAGCCAGACCGGCTTCTCTTAAAAACTGCATCAAAATTATATTGAAAACAATATTAAGTATCATACATAATGCCCCAACTTTTACCGGGGTTTTTGTATCCTGCAGCGAATAAAAGGCCGAAACAACAAGTTTAATCCCTGAATAAGCAAATAACCCGAAACAGTAACACAACAAAGTTAATGCGGTTCTGCCAGTGGCATAGGCATCAAACTGTCCACGCTCAAAACAAATTCGAATAATTGGTTCACGTAGAACTATAAGTCCAACAGATGCCGGAATAATAACTAAAAAAACCGAACGTAAAGAAAAAGATAAAGTATTTTTAAGACCCTCGATATTATTTTTCGCAACCTGATGTGAAATTGTAGGCAATAATGCAGTTCCCATAGCAATGCCAAATACCCCCAGAGGGAACTGCATCAGACGGTTTCCGTACCACAGGGCAGAATTGGCACCGTCACCTAAAAACATTGCAAGACTTAAATCGACAAATATATTTATTTGAGTAATTGAAAAACCTAAAGCAGCCGGAGCCATCAAATTTATTATCTTTACCAAAGCAGGGTGTCTTAAATTAAATATAAATCTAGGATAAAATCCTAATTTCAGTAAAGGAATAAAATTAAATAATACTTGAGCAAATCCGGCAAACAAAACTCCCCACGCAAGAATACTTATCTTCTCCTCGGCACTTCTTTCTATTTGAGAACAAAAGAATATAACGGTTACAATCCATATAAGGTTAAGTAACACCGGCGTGAATGAAGTAACAAAAAATCGTTTATGACAATTTAGGATTCCCATAAAAAGTGCCACAGATGCAAGAAAAAATATATACGGGAAAAGAATCAAAAGTAATTGTAAAGCAAGAGTTATCTTTTCAGAAAAAACAAAATAATGAAGCAACGCTTTAATAATCCAATGGATAATAAATAAAAAAATACCTAATACGGTAATTAACAGTGAAAAAACAATATTTGCTACTCTATCAGCCTCTTCTTTCCCTTTCTGATTAAGCACCTCGGTATAGATAGGAATAAAAGCGCTTGATAGAGCCCCCTCACCTACAAGTCTTCTTAAAAGATTCGGAATCATAAATGCGTATACAAAAGCATCCCATACTTTACTAAGCCCAAAGACCTGAGCACTGACCATATCACGCATGAGTCCGCTAATTCTGCTCAAAAAAGTGCTTAAGCTTATGATTGTAGCCGACTTAACTAAAGATTTTTTAACTTTTTCTTGTTTCATTAACGTGATACCGCTGTAAGTTTTGAATAATTTGGTACAAGCTTATCAAATTTTTTATATAATAAATTTGCAATAAAAATATGTCCTTCTTCATTTAAATGGCATGGATCATTACCTAAATATAACTCTTTGTTACCCTTATCCCCCATCGTTGTCTTTACATGTTCATATAAATCTAAATGTGGAAAATTCATTTCAGGAAAAAGTTCTTTTAGTCCATTCATATCTCTACAGGCTACATTCTCATCACTTCCTTTTAAATTAAAGGGGAGTATTACAAATGCAACTTTAAAATTATATTCTTTGGATAATCCATCAAGTTCGTATAAAATTTTTCGTACCTCAACATCATCCATATAAGAAGAGTAAAGATTATCCGTAAGAGTCATATTCTCATTATTATGAGCTATATTAAAAATAAAATATTTAAAATATCGATACAAATTAAATTTTAACAGACAAACTTCGAATCCATCTTTTACAGAATAATGAAAATTATAAACTTTATTCTTCTTTAAATCGCTTATTTTTTTACTAAAAAATTCAAGCTGCCCACTGCGCATATATCTATCGTTGAAGCAGATACCAAAAATAACATAATCAGGCTGATAATCAATCCCTGCAATTTTTAAATATTCGACTTCTTGACGAAGATTATAGCCCTGCACCCCTAAATTAAGGATTTCATATTTCTCTCCCAGCAAATTATCTAATAATTCAGTGAAACGTTTTTCCGGTGCTATCTGAAATCCCTCAACCACTGAATCTCCTAAAAAAACAATTCTCTTTACATTATTTTTCTTTTTAAAAGGAAAAACTTTTCCTCGATATCCTCTTTCATTAAATCGACCGATATGCGGTCTAGGAATATAAACTAATTTTCTATTAGGGGTTAACATATAATCACCCTCACAGGTAACATGAATCTTATGGAATCGCGGAGCCGGTTGAAAAATAGCAAAAACTATCTCAACCAATATGACTGAGATTAAAATATTCCAAAAAATTATAAGAATACGCTTAATCATTAAAATAAGGCAATTTAAAAATATAAAAAAACGTTAAACAATTAAAATTTTACAAACCAATCATCTATTTTATAAATTTTTACTATACTTAATCGTAATATAACCTCTGTTGACATTAAATTAAAACTATGATAACATTTTCGCCTTATACAAAGACATATTTAAGTCAACATATCTTTAAAAGGAGCTTATATGCCTATAACAAAATCCGCTATAAAAAGAATGAGAAGTAATAAAAGGAAACAAGAACGAAATCAACAAGTTAAGAATAGTTTAAAAACACTCTTCAAGTCATTCATTAAATCAATTGAAGAAAATGACTTAGAAAAAACAAAAGCCAAAGCAAAAAATGTTTGCTCAGCATATGATAAAGCTGCCTCACAGGGAATTATTCCAAAGCAAAGAGCCAGCAGAAAAAAAAGAAGAATTGCCTATACATTAAATAAATTGGCCACTACAAATTCGAACAAATAACACCTCGAGTTCTCTCCGGCCTTCAGAAAAACTTGTCTTTATCTTTTTATCGATATTGTAAAGTTCTTCAATAATATTACCAACTTCCCGCTTCTTGAAGTTTTTAACCTGCCTCATAAACTGATCAACATATTTCGGATATATTCTCAGTTTTTCTCGGATATCCCCCAGAGAAGAACCTTGATTTAGGAGTGCCTGTGCTTCAAAAATTCTTCTCATTTGCCAACCAATAATTCCGATAAGTTCTATTTCTTTACTTCCATGTTCTATTAGAAAAGCGAGAATTTCAAGCGACTTCTGTAAGTTTTTATCGCTCATTGCATTTGTTAAACTGTAAACATCATATTGTAAAAACTCCTCAACAATATTATTTATATTTTCTTCTGTGATTGTGCTCCCGTTTTCAGTACTCATTATAACTTTATTCAACATAGCAATCAAAAAAGAGTGGCTTTTTCCAACTCGCTCAAGCAGTAGTTGTACAGCATCAGGAGTAATCTTCCTATTCTCTTTTTTTAAATGAGAATGTATAACATTGGCTAAATTCGTATCAAAATCTTTTTTAAGAATGTGCACGGAACATTTCTTCCTCAAGCTGTCACGAAGAGAGTCCCGTCCGTCAAATTTGTTTCCTTCCAAAATGATATAGGTAGATTGGTTTGGTTCTTTAAGATAAGAAAGAAGAAGCTCAAGTTCTCTTTTCTTAAACTTAACAATATTATTAATAACTACTACCTGTTTTGACGCAAAGAACGGAAGTATCCTCATCTTTCCAATAATATCGTCATTAAGTTCGGTTGCGGAATGACGTGCTAAGGCATATTTTTGCTCTTCCCCAGAAAGTATGGAAGAAACTATTTCATCAACTTTCTCCCGACGCGCATATTCATCCTCACCTAATATAAGATATAAATTTTTTCCTTTCATATTTATTCTTCTTTATAGCTAGTTTTCGGTATGTTTCGTATAAATGGTCTGTTTACAAAAAATTTCAGTCTTTCCTAAAATTAATAAAGGGTCAGATTCTTCTCATTTAAGAATCTGACCCTTTATTAAATAAAATAAAAATATATCACCAATCTTCGACTATCCGATCAACTATTTTTTTACTGATATCCTCAATTGCCAGATTAGCGGCACTTCGTTCAGAAATTGCATCTCTGCCGTCGATAAAATATTCCGAATCACCTGCAAAATGATTTTCTTGCCATAAGATTTCATCGGTTTCCCGTTTCTTTAATGTTAACCTAACAACGATAAAAAGCCTGTATTGGCTCACGCTTTCAAGACTGTCAAACCGAACTGCTTCCTGTTCATAACCTATAACTTCACCCAAGAGAATAGCATCTGCTTCATCTTCCTTTACTACCTTTAGATTACCGTCAAATATTAAGCGGTCAATGACATTGTTAGTAATATCAATTTCTAGGCCTGAAACGTAAGTATATCTTTTTGATATGGGTATACTATTCTTAAAATTCGGCACATATATTGTTTTAATATTTCCCGGTATAGTAACATTTGTTGTATATCCACAGCCGCTAAACCCTAAAAAAAGAATTACGGTAATAAATAAACATAAAAAACGTTGAAAATTCATTATATCAACCTCCTAAATTAATAACCTTATAAGGAAATAATTTTTGTAAAAAAATGATAAAACTTTATTTTATGCCGGATAAACGGGCATCAATCTGATTCAGTTCATCTTTAAGGGTTTGTGAGAAAGAATTTAAATCATCAAATTCTTTATAAATTGCTTTCTGATATTCTTTCATTTTATCCAATTCACGGTCTTGATATTTTTCCATACGCTGCATACGTTTCTTAACCCGCTCTATCTTCTCCTGCATAAGGGACTGTTTATCATTCAATATCTCTTGTTGTTCTTTAACAATTTTTTCAATATCATTGAGTATGTCAAATTCAGCTTCCTGCAGTTCGTTTAACTCTCCATTAATTTTTTCATCGGCTGTTTTAAAAATTTTCCATTTCTTCTTCGAAGCACTCTTCTGAGTAATGTCCTTTCGTTTTATCTTAAGACTTTTTTCATTATCGGAAACGATTTGTCTCTGCTTGTCTATCTGTTTCTCAAGATTATTCAGTTCACTCTCAAGCTTTATCCTTTTATCTCTTTTAGAACCCGAATCATCTATTTTTACCTTATCTTTTTTGCTGCTAGTTTGTTTTTCTTTATTCTCATCTTTTTGTAAGGCAAGGCTCTTTAATGATTTTTCTTTAACAACAAGTTCGGCCTTGAGATCTTTAATATACTTTTCTTTTTCATTAATTGTTTTCCGAAGAATGCTTTTATCTTTCTTTTCTCTTTTCTCTTCTATTATATCTATAGTTCCTTTTAGATTTTTAATTAAATTCTCTAACTCAAACTCATAAGCGATAATATCAACTTCGGTTTTTTTAATAAGATTATCTAACTCATCAATTTCTTTCTGGTATGTACGTATTATTTCACTATCTTCAATATCCTGCGACTTTCGTTCTAATTTGTCAGCTTTTTTCTCAACAGTCTGTGCTTTATCTTTAAGACCGAATATAAATGCGTTAACTCCTTGCGATATAACCAATAAAGGCTTTGCAGCCCCACTAAGTGTTTTACCTATAGCAGAACTTTTATCTTGTTTAATATCATTTACAGTATCTTCCAGTTCCCGGATAAGAACACTTTTCTTCTTTTGTGAATCTTCAATGATATGATGAGCCTGATTAATTTTTTTCTCAATACTCATTACCTGTTTACGGGCTTTCCGTTTATCAATCTTCTCTTGAAGAATTTTTGGTGAATCCTTTTCTTCAACATCACCTTCTGCTTTATCTTCCTGAATGGATTTTAACTTTTTACCATTTGTACCGGGTGCGATTTTCAAAAGGCCTGTAAATCTTTTTATATCTCCCTCCTCAACGTTAATATTTTTTTTCAATTCCTCAATTTCAAATTTTGTAGCTGCTATTTCTGCATCTAATCTTTCTTCAGGCGATTTCGTGAAGGGTTTCATGATGCCGGCTACGGACTGTTTAGGTAAACTCAAAACTGCGGGAAAAACGCCTTGAGTCTTTTTGTATTCTTTTCGTTTGTCCTTGTATTTACGATTTAGGATATCAAGTTTTTTCTTCTCTTCAAGCAATTCTATCTCATCTTTTTCAAGATGTTTTTTATCAGTCAATTCTTTATCAAGAAGAGCGGTGAGTTTATCCTCAAGAGCCTCTTTTTGACCTTCAAGTTTTTCTAAATCACTATAGAGCTCATCTTTTCTTTCTACAAGCACAGTCTCTTGTTCTGATATATTTTGAAATTCTTTTTCTTTAAATTGTTTGATGCTTTCAATCTTACTCCCTCGTCCCGTTATTAAATCAAAAAAAGGAATAACCCTCTTGATGCCAAGACGCTGTTGAAGAGCTAGTAATTCTCTTTCTTCCATTTCTAAAACATACTCTTCGGCAATAAGCGATTCCTCCCAACGCTTTATAGCTTCTTCCAGATCATCAGATGGATTTTTTTTCAAACGTTTCTCTTTATTCTCAAGTTTTTTTCTCCTCTCTTTGAGTTCATCTTTTTTTCTTCTGAGCGCTTCCCATCTAATTTTAATTTCTTTGTTTTTCTTCTTATCAAGGCGTTTGATATCTTTTTTCACTTCTTTAATCCGCTCTTGGACCGCACCCTGTTCAAGTTCCGCCTCTTCAGATGTTTTCACTTCTAATTCTTTCTTTTGGTCGTATAACTTATCACCGGTTATTAATTTATTCTTGAAATTCGATT
>CAZLCT010000032.1:19698-24982 GCA_964558015.1 uncultured bacterium
CAAATAGTGCATGACAAAATTTACAATTATCTAGTTTTTCATCTAATACTTTTCGTCCCTCTAGGAGGAAACGTTCAGGATCCTCGAAAGAATCAAGCCTTTTTTGCGCCTTATGCGCCCACGTTGTATTAGGATATAACCGGACAAGCTCTTTATAATATAAAATAGCACTATCTAAATAACTTTCTCTTTCATAATAACGGGCAATTTTATATGTCCGTTCCGCATCTTTTTGCTGCAAACTGGCAAGCATATTCTTTGCTTTCTCAGTGTTTGGAGTATTAGGATACCTCTGAACGTAATCAATCAATATCTCCTGTGCTTCTTTTATTAATTTTTCATCAGTCCCTTTCCTCTGGCTCATAATGTAAGTAACTTCAGCTATTTGAAAAAAAGCCTCGGTTCTAAAATCACTTTTTGGATAATCCGCAACAAATTTCTTAAACTGATTAATAGCTTCTCTAAATTGTCCTTTCTTTTTGTATGCTATGGCCAGACTGAACTGGGACTTCATGCCATATAATGAAAAAGGGGCATTTGTCGAAATTTTTTCAAATACTTTTATTGCAAGCGGAATAGCAGGCCTTATGGGAATATTAAAAATTTTTCCCCTTTTACCTGATAAAAAAAGGTTACCAATTTTAAACTGATGTTCAGTAATAGCGTTCAATTTGTCAGTATGAGGATAATAATCAATAATTTTCTGGTAATTATTGAAGGCTTCTAAATATTTTTGTTGTTGTTCTTGAATAAGTCCCAAATTAAAAAGTGCTTCTTGTGCAAGTAAAGTGTTTGGAAATTTACGGAAAAGGTTGTTATATGCTTCTGCAGCTGTCTCAAGATCACCTTCCTTCTCAAGTGATTGTGCATATTCAAACTGTCCCTGGGGAGTATCATGAATTATAGTACCGATTTTTACAAACCTTCCTAAATCAGAACTCCATACATGACCGTGATCAGGGGTATCCTGAGCATAAGTTATTTCAAATAAAACTAAAATAAACAAGATTAGACTAAGTGATACAAAGGGGAGGAAAAATTTATTTGACATGATTATACTTATTAATTTTAATTTTGGTCTTATTTTACGTTCATAAGCTTTTATTTTAAACAAATTTAGGTAATTTAATTCCAAGATATTATCATGAAAAAAGCTTACTTGTCAAGATAGGTAAATAAAACCCTAATGCCACGTAATCAAAGGGATAAGGATACATTAAATACTATTATCCATCAACTCTCACTTAATTAAACTACTACATTGAAAGAAAACCTTGTATTTTGAGATTGCAATCTTGGCCAGGAATATGAAAAATAGTTATACATCCACTTTTATTAGTATAATATGGAACACATCGTATCTGTTTTAAAAAATATCTTATATCTTTAATACCTTTTTTCATTTTCCCTGTAATAATTACATAACGGGGAGATACAGCCCGCAAAAAAGATTTCTCTAACGAATTAAAACAACTCCATCTGCTTGAAACGATTATCACATCACTCTTTAATACATTTATTTTATCATTAATAAGTTTACTTATCATATCAGTATAAATTAAAGGGCATATCAAAAATGACACTCTTTTATAAACAATTCTTAAAACCAAAGCACTATTAATAAGTCTCGTATCTGTAGCATTCCGTGGACCGTATAAAACTTGTATTTTAAGTTGCGGCGATATCGCGATTTCTTCATCTTCTTCAAGTCGAATTATTTTCATTCTATTTTCATCCCCATCAATCACCCGGCCGTTATAACCATGCCAATTCGGCTTAAATAGCCTATTAATTTTGAAATTATTTGAAATCATGTCAAGTCCGCCTATGTGTATTTTATAAAATGAAGAAATAATAATATTGTCAATCTTATTAATACCCTGTGACATCAAAAACGGCTTTAGTATCCATCTGCTCTCAAAAGAATTTTTTCCTCTCCCTGTATTAATTAATATATTTTCTTTTGATGTTTTAATAAAAATAATATCACTACATCCTGCATCTAAAATGAACAATTTTAGGTTAGCCAGCGATCCATACCAGCACAGGCCAATCATAAAAATGAGCCATAATCCCCCTATCCAAGGAATAAGAAAACGTGTAAAGTATTTCTTTCTTAATATTAAAAAAAGAGCAAGTAAAACATAATACAATAATAAAATCAAAGGATGAGGAGTTTGCATATACGCAAAACCGAAAGGTATCCGGCTAATTACATTAATAATTCCTATCATAACTTTCAGAAATATAAGCGGAATAAATGAAAATATTTGTGCAATAGTTTCATTTGCAAAGGATAATAAGGTAAAGATAATTCCGGAGATTATCGAAGCAGCAGAAAAAGGAACTACAATAACATTAGCAAATGAACTAACGGGAGAAAAAATATTGAATAAATATATAATGAAAACTGATGATCCCAATATAACTGCTATTGAAACTGCATATCCAGTTAATACATATTTACGTATCCTATCAGCCCAGTTAAACTTGTAGTGTTCATCCCCTTCGGTTTTTCTTGTAAAGAAGGACATTATATGCGGAGTAAGAATTATGATAGAAAAAACAGTAATAAAAGAAAGCTGAAATCCTGCAAGAAAAAGACTCTCAGGAACAATTAAAATAAGAAAAAGAAAAGCTAAAAAAAATGCATTTATAATATTCTTCTTCCGATCGAGCAGCATTCCGATAATAATTATACTTCCCATTAATGCAGCTCTTTGGACAAGGAATCTGAATCCTGTAAGAATCGTATAAATTAACATAAAAAATATACTCGCGCCTGCACGGACAAATCGATTTATACCAAGAAGGATAAAAAAATAATATATAAATGCTGTGACAATAGATATGTGCAAACCGCTAATAGCTAGAACATGAACGGTACCGGTCTTGACGAAGTCATCCCGAATATTTTGAGGTATCTCAGAACGGTAACCTATAAGAAGGGCCGAGAGAATGGTGTTGTAGGGGTACTTGATGTGGTTGTCGATTTTCTGTTTGATGGCGGTACGGAGGGTGAAAATTGTACGCAAAATAAATCGTAGGGGCGAAACCACGTTTTCGCCCGCTATAGGCCGGGTTCGACCATACGGGCGATTACGTGGAATCGCCCCTACGTTCGCATACACGCGCACTGACCTTTCCCCATATACATTCATCAACACATGAATGCCATATTTGGCCAAATAATCACGATAATCAAATTGCCCGGGGTTGGTAGCCCGCGGCGGAATTTTTACCTCACCCCACAGGCGTATTTCATCACCGTATTGTACGGGCGAAACCACGTTTTCGCCCTTTTGCGAAATTTCATTTTCGCCTTTTTGCAAAAATTTTTTTTCGCCTTTTTCATTCGGGCGATTACATGGAATCGCCCCTACAATGTTATACGCATTGACCTTAATTTTACCCCGACACCGAATCCATTTGGATTTTTTTCCATGTTGTACGGGCGAAACCACGTTTTCGCCCTTTCGCGAAAAATTTTTTTCGCCCTTTCGCGAAATCTTTTTTTTGCCCTTTTCATTCGGGCGAATACACGGATTCGCCCCTACAGATCGTACTTTCTTTACCTCTACCACAAACGTGGTTAATGTCTTCTTCTTTGAATACCTACGCACCTCAACAGGCGAATCAACAATTCCAATGATTGCAGTTTTCTGCGGTAATGAAATATTGACAATGTGGTTTTTATGTAAATAGGAATAAACACCTTCATATGCTATGCCCAAGAAGAAAAACATCAACGATATAGCAATTAAAAATTTCTTTTCATCTTTATACAAAAAAAGCGAAGGAATTAAAAATAGAATTAATAACGACGGCCAAATGAATGGCGTGGATTGGTAATAATTGGTAATAATGCCGAGCGCAAAGGAGGTGGAAAGATAAATGAAGATGTGGGTCATGATACACCATTCGGATTGTATTTATCATATTGCCATTTGGCAGGATTATCACGGATGTATTCACGTATTTTATTTAACGATCTTTCATTGCGGATGATGTGTTCATAATAGTTACGATGCCAGAAACGTTCATTAAATGGTTTCCAATTATCACTTCTTATGTGACGAATGTATTCATTTGTGCTCATTCTTTTAAACCACGAAATATATCTCCCTATGCCTGCATATGTATTTTTTATGACTAATCTATTCGGGCGAATACGTGGATTCGCCCCTACGATTTTTATTATCCCATGGATATGATTTGGCATAATTACATATTCATCTATTTCAATTTCATGATGATATTTTTCAAACACTTTTTGCCACCATTTATTTATCATTTCCCCAATATCATTCAATTTATATATTGGCATACGTACGGGCGAAACCATGTTTTCGCCCTTTTGCGAAATTTTTTTTTCGCCTTTTTCATTTGGGCGATTACATGGAATCGCCCCTACATCCCAAAACATTTCCCACATCCCCGCAACACACACGGTCACAAAATAATACCCTTCACTACTGTAATCATATTCCTTCAACCGTATTGATTTTCTTTTATATTTCATATTTCTTCCGAGTTTTTCCGCATCTAATAAAATCCAATCTTTCGTCGAGGTTTCTCTGGAGGACTCATTAATTGTTTAATCGCTTGAAAAATTGTTTGAATCTCCTCATCATGTTTTTCGATCTTTTTCTCCAGCAGTTCTAGCTTAAGTAAAAGTTCTCTATTCAGCGATATCATCTGTTTTAGGCGAACAAAAGTTCTCATTATTACTATATTTACCTGAATTGCTCGCTTACTCCGCAAAACACTTGAAAGCATGGCAATCCCTTCTTGTGTAAAAGCATACGGCATATACCGGCTCCCGCCTCTTCCTTCCTTTGATATTCCAATCTGGAATATCAAAAATTTGAGTTCCTTTTGAGTCAATTGAAACATAAAGTCTTTAGGGAATCTTTCGATATTACGTTTAATCGCTTTGTTGAGATTAAATGTCGTAACGCCATATAACCGTGCCAAGTCTCTGTCCAGTATTACTCTGTGTCCACTAATTAAATAAATCTTATTCTCGATGCTTTCTTTTGTCACAATAACTTTCATATCATCTTCTCCTCTGTTTGCTCATCTTGAAGGTATCATATTTTGAGATATATAAGATTACGTTTAATTTCTAATATCTGGAACATCATAACAATATATTATATTATCATCAATATATATTTGATTATTTTGCATATTTTATTTTAGTGATAACTATTCCTCAAAGTTGATAAATAGTAATTATTTAGCCGATTGAGCAGGAGTTAGAATAATACTGTTTTTTGAG